>JBGUEF010000264.1:0-5185 GCA_041821485.1 Deltaproteobacteria bacterium | reverse complement strand
CTGCATTCTAATCTCCGTCGCGCTCCGATTGCCTCAAAGGCGGGAGCGCGAGGGCGCAAACAACCTAGGGGCGCACCGAACGGACGTCAATCCGAGCTGCAAAGCCCGGAACTAACTGACTTTATTGCAGAATACGAGGTCAGAGCGCGTCGATGATCGCGTTCAGTGTCGCGCTTGGGCGCATCGCTTTGGAGGCTAGGTCGTCGTTCGGGAGATAGTAGCCGCCGACATCCATCGGCTCGCCTTGGACCGCGAGGAGCTCCTCGACGATCCGGGCCTCGTTGTCCGCGAGGGACTTCGCCACCGGCGCGAAGTAGGCGCGTAGCTCGGCGTCCTCTGACTCGGCCAGCGCCTGCGCCCAGTAGAGCGCGAGATAGAAGTGGCTGCCGCGGTTATCGAGCTCGTTGACCTTGCGCGACGGTGACTTGTTCTCGAGGAGATACTTGGTCGCGGCTGCGTTCAAAGTGTCCGCGAGGATCTTCACCTTGGGGTTGTCGTGACTCTCAGCGAGGAAGTCGAGCGACGCAGCCAAAGCGAGAAACTCTCCAAGCGAGTCCCAGCGAAGGTGATTTTCCTTCTCGAACTGCTGGACGTGTTTGGGTGCCGAACCGCCTGCCCCCGTCTCGAAGAGGCCGCCACCGTTCATCAGAGGCACGATGGAGAGCATCTTCGCGCTCGTGCCGACCTCGAGGATCGGGAAGAGGTCGGTGAGGTAGTCGCGCAAGACATTGCCGGTCACGGAGATGGTGTCCTTGCCCTCTTTCATGCGCTCGAGTGAGAAACGCGTGGCCTCCGCTGGCGCCATGATGCGGATGTCCAGTCCCTCCGTGTCGTGCTCCGGGAGGTAGGCGTTCACCTTGGTGATGAGCTGTGCGTCGTGGGCGCGGGCTTCGTCGAGCCAGAAGACAGCCGGCACCCCGGTTGCGCGCGCACGCCGAACCGCGAGACCAACCCAGTCCCGCACAGGTGCGTCCTTGGTCTGGCAAGCGCGCCAGATGTCGCCGGCGCCGACCTGGTGCTCCATGAGCACCTTGTCGCTCTCGTCGACTACACGAACCAAGCCGTCGGCTGCTATCTCGAAGGTCTTGTCGTGGGAGCCGTACTCTTCAGCCTTCTGCGCCATCAAGCCGACATTCGAGACACTGCCCATGGTCGTCGGGTCGAATGCGCCGTGCTTGATGCAGAAGTCGATGACCTCCTGATAGACGGCCGCGTAGCTGCTGTCGGGGATGGCGGCCTTGGTGTCCTGCTGGTCGCCCTGGGCGTTCCACATCTGCCCGGAGGTACGAATCATCGCCGGCATGGAAGCGTCGATGATGATGTCGCTCGGAACATGCAGGTTGGTGATGCCTTTGTCCGAGTCGACCATCGCGAGTGCGGGCCCGTTCTCGTAGGCGGCCTGGATGTCAGCTTCGATCTCGGCGCGCGTGTCCGTTGGGAGGCTCTTGATGCGGGCGACGATCTCGCCAAATCCGTCGTTGGGATTGGCCCCGAGCGCCTCGAATGTCGCACCGTGTTTCTCGAAGACATCGAAAAAGAAGACGCGAACGCCGTGACCAAAGATGATGGGATCGCTGACCTTCATCATGGTCGCCTTCATGTGAAGCGAAAAGAGAACGCCCAGCGCCTTGGCGTCAGCGACCTGCTCGCGGAGAAACGCAAGGAGCGCCTCTTTGCTCATGTAGGTGCCGTCGAGGATCTCGCCTGCGAGCAATCCGAGGCGGTCCTTCAACACCGTGGTCGATCCGTCCTTAGCGACATGCTCGATGCGAACGCTGGTGGCCGCCGGCACGGTGACCGACTTCTCGTTGTGGAAGAAGTCGCCTGCACTCATCGTCGACACGTGCGTCTTCGACTCGCTCGTCCAGGCTCCCATCGGGTGCGGGTTCACGCGTGCGTACTCTTTCACCGCGTGCGGCGCGCGACGGTCGGAGTTGCCCTCGCGGAGAACCGGATTGACCGCGCTCCCCATGACCTTGCCGTAGCGCTCTGCGACCGCGCGTTCCTCGTCCGTCTTTGGCTCTTCTGGATAGTCCGGCACCGCAAAGCCCTTGGCCTGCAGCTCCGCGACGGCCGCTTTCATCTGAGGCACCGACGCACTGACGTTCGGTAGCTTGATGATGTTGGCCTCCGGCGTTCGCGCGAGGCGTCCCAGCTCTCCGAGGGCGTCGTCGACCCGCTGCTCCTCGGTGAGCGATTCGGGAAAGTTCGCCAAGATCCGAGCCGCGAGAGAAATGTCAGGAAGCTCCACCGCAACGCCCGCAGGGGCGGTGAACGCCCGCAGGATCGGCAGCAGCGAATAGGTCGCCAACAGGGGTGCTTCGTCGGTCTTCGTGTAGAGGATAGTCGGCTTCTGGGTCATCGAATCGTTCTCTCGGTGCAGAAGATGTGAGCGACCGCGGGTTTCCCGCAAAGTGAGCCCGGCCGCAACCCACCGGCGCCGGAGCAGAGTCGCTACCGCGCCTCGGCCCCGGTTCCGCAGGCAATTTCAGCGGTTTTCGAGAGTCCAGTGCCTCGTTGGCGAATCAAGATAGAAGGCGTCGTGAACCTCTCGGACTGCGCGCTTCAATCCCGCATCCCGGTCACGTTTGCCTTTTGAAATGCGAAAGTCAGCATTCTGTGGAGGCCGGTCGGGAACGCTCGCTTGAGCCGCTCCGATGCGTGTGCGTCGGCTCCGATTAGAACGCGGCTCTCATTGCGCTCGATTGCGCGCACGATCAGACGGCCAGCCTTGTCCGGGTCTGCGCCGTACTTATCCGCCATCTCGATCGCTTTCTCCCGTTCTCCCGGGTCGTCGATTCGCGAGCTCCGGATCAGAGAGGTTCGAATGACTCCGGGGTGGACGGAAGTCACCGAGACGTTCGTGTTGGCGAGCTCGGTCCAAAGCGCCTCGCTAAGCGCCTTCACGCCCGCCTTCGTCATCGAATAGCAAGACTGGCCGGGCATCCCGTAGAAGCCGAACATGCTCGACAGGTTGACGATCTGTGCCCAGTCGGCCTGCTTGAGGTGTGGGAGAAAGAACTTGCAACCGTAGAGCACGCCCCAGAGGTTGACGCCGACTACCCATTCGATGTCTTCGATGCTGTGGTCGTCGAACATTGCGCCGACCGTGACGCCAGCGTTGTTGACCAGGATATGTGCCTGACCGTGCGCCGCGGCGACCTCGTCGGGCAGCGCCTGCATCCGCGCTTTGTCGGAAACGTCTGCGATGTGCGTCGTGCACCGGCGATCGTTTCGGGCGACCAACGACCGGGTCTCTTCGAGCCCCGCTTCGTCGACGTCCACCAACGCCAGGTGACAGCCCTTGCCTGCCAGTCGTTGCGCCGTCGCGCGTCCTATTCCACTGGCGGCGCCGGTCACCACGGCCACCCGGTCGTCTAGATTGCGAGTCGTCATTTGAGGCCGAGCCTGGCACAAAACCAAGGGCATCCGAAGCGCCGGTATTCGCTTGCCACCGACGATGCTATATCGGCTCTCTGAGGAAAGCCCATGATCACCGATTTCGACGACTACATGGTCCACCAAGCGCCCACGCCGATCAACCAGCCGAGCGTCACCGACCGCAACTTCTACGATCGATACTGGTTCAACGGGTTCGACACCTCCGGCGAGTTCTTCTTCGGGATCGGCTTCGGACGCTACCCGCACCGCTTCGTTCAAGACGGCCACATCAGCTTCATTCTCGACGGCGTACAGCACTCGTTCCATACCTCGGGACGCGCCCCCGACGACCCGAAGGACACGTCTATGGGCCCCTTCCGAATCGAGATCGTGGAGCCGATGCGGATGATTCGCGTGGCCCTAGAGCCAAACGCCACCGAAGTGGAATGTGACCTCACGTTCCACGCAAAATCGCCGCCCCATCAGGAGCCGCTGAACGAGATGTACGACGGCACGCGGCTCATCATGAGCCAGCTCAGGTTCTGCCAGTTTGGTCAATGGGAGGGGTTCTTTTCGATCAAGGGGCGGCGCGTCGAGGTGAGGCGCGCCACGACAGCCGGAACCCGCGACAAATCCTGGGGCGTGCGACCCGTGGGCGATTTCGAAGAAGGCGCACCCAGCAAGCTATCGACGAGCCCGGGCGTCTACTTCGCCTGGGCGCCCTTGCAGTTCGATGACTTCTGCTCGGTGTGCTTCATTCGTCAGGAGCCCGATGGCCGTCCGGTGGAGAGCGACGCGACCTTCGTCAAGACCTACAAGAACGGGGACGTAATCCCAAGGGGGCAGGCGATCGCGGAAGCCGAAGAGCCGATGATCAGCGCCCGGCACAAGGTCCACTGGCAGAGCGGCACGCGCTGGCCGAAGGGTGCGAGCTTTGACTTCGAAGCACTGAGCGGCGAGACGCATCACATCGAGCTCGAGCCGATCCTCCGCTTCCACATGATGGGGATCGGATACCAGCATCCCGAGTGGAAGCATGCTCTTTGGCATGACGAGGTGGAGGTCGGCTACGACAGCTGGCGGCTCGACGAGGTCGACCCGGAGGATTTCGGCACGATCCACGTCCAGACGCTTTGCCGCGCCAAGATGGGCGACAACGTCGGAATCGGGGTCATCGAAACCCTGTGCTACGGGCCGCATGAGCCCTCGGGATTTCAGGACTTCTTCGACGGCGCGACCTGAAACCCCGGCATTGACGCCATCACCGTTCGGTCTAGTAACAGGGAATGGCAAGCGTGGATTCTCCCCCGGAAACGCCCACCACCCCAGCGAACGGCCGTAGCGTCCGAGCCTATATCGACTTCGCATTCAAATGGCGATGGCTCGTCCTGATCGGCACGCTCGGCATTGGCTTCCTTGCCGCGAGCGGTACCCGCTTCATCGAGTTCAAAAACGACTATCAGTATTTCTTTCGCGAAGACAATCCTCAGCTTCGAGCATTCGAAGACTTGCAGGAGATCTATACCAAGAACGACAACACCTTGATCGTCATTGCGCCCGACTCGGGCGAGGTGTTTCAGCCCGGGACCCTGGCCGCGGTGGGCGAGATCACGGAACGCGCCTGGCAGCTGCCGTTCGCGACAAGGGTCGACTCGATCACCAACTTTCAACACACCCGCGCCGAGGAAGACGACCTCATCGTCGACGACCTGGTCGACCTCGAGCGTGAGTACACGTCGGGGGAGCTCGAGGAGCTGCAGGCGATCGCGCTGGCGGAGCCGCTATTGAAGCGGCGCCTCATCTC
>JBGUEF010000263.1:0-5199 GCA_041821485.1 Deltaproteobacteria bacterium | reverse complement strand
TGACCGCGTCGATGCTGATCAGCAGTCGCATATCCCGCGACGGCGTCGAGTAGTCCTCCCAGGGGCCGCTCGTCAGGAACAAGGCCGCGCCGTGCGGCATGTCGACCGGCGCGTAGCCTTGCGCCTTCATGAAATCTTCGCCGTTCTGCACTGAGCTCAGACGGCGTTGGACCGATTCCTCGAGGGCGTCGACCAAGCTGATTTGCATGCGAACCGGGTCGAGGGCACGTGGGTTGATCATGCCTTCCATGGCCGCGTAGAAGTCGTCGGCGCTGCCCTTGTACTGAGCGTCGGACCATGCCCCGATGCCGCCCGCCTCGCGGAGCTCGTCGTTGGTCGCGATCCGCCAGGGCTGAGGACCGGCCGGTGTGTCAGTGTCAGTGTCAGTGTCAGCGCCACTGCCGGCGCCAGCGCCGGTGTCGGGGTCCGTCTGTTTGAGTAGGGTCGCGTTGTATTGAACGGGGCGCCATCCCTTGAAGCCCGCGCCGACGAGGTCGGACTTGGGGGTGAACAAGAACGAGCCGCGCCAGAAGCGTCGCCTGCCGACGGTGCCGTCGGGTTGCGCGTCGGCGCCGATCAGCACGCCGTAGTCGGTGACGCCCTGGGGCTTCCATCGCGCCACGACCAGGACGTGGCCGTAGGGGTCGGCGAACACGGAGCCTGGCCGCAGAGATTGGCGGCTCATGCGCAGTGGGTAGAGATCGGTTTGCTCGTCGCCGGGGAGGGTGCGGGGGCTCGACGAATGCACCGTCCCGGCCATCCGGCGCACGAATCTCCGAAATGCGGCGACGTCGTCGCGGTCCGGAACGGCATCGAGATTGCTGAACACGATGGGCTCGCAGAGCGGCGGCGCGTCTTTTCGGCCCCGCGTACATGCGCGGTACACGAAGGGCAGTCGAAGCTTCCAGGCGAAATACGCGCGCAGGAAGTAGGGCAGGTCGGCGCAGTCTGGTTCGAGGTCGAGCCTTGCGTCTTCCCCTGGCAAACGATGGTCGTAGAGCAGATTGCGTTCGCGCTCCCCGATCACCGCTTGCAGTTGAGGCCAGGTGACATCCTCCCCGAGCGGTTCGCGAAAGAGCTGCTCGACGAACACGGCGTAGAGGTTCTCGGTATCACGTTCCCACTTCCAACTCGCATCCCAGGCCGGCCCGGAACTGACACGCGGCGATTGCTGCGCCGGGCGCTTCGCGACTCCGATGTGCTGACATGCGCGCACCAGGTCCCCGTCGGCGAAGACGGCCGTCCACTGGCCGGCCTCCGGTTCGGGCACCTCGACCCAGCGGCTGTACGGAGGCCCATCGAGCACGTGCTGCACCGGTGTCACTTGCGACCCGTCCGGGGCGAATAGGGTGAGCGTGGCCAGCCCAGGATCTCGCTCGCTGGCAACGATGACGCGCAGGGGCTGGGAAGGGTTGGGCCGATGCGGTGACCGAAAGATCGCGGTCCGTTTGGAGTCGGCGCAGCGACCTTCAGGCATCGAGACCGGTGCGCTCGGGCGAAGCTCCGCGTCGGCGATGAGCGCGGGCCCGGGAGTGTGGCCCAGTACGGTCACGCGCGTGATCCGGCTCAGGAAGTCCTGGCGCGAGCTTCCGGCGCCCAATGAAAGGTCGCTCACCGCGATTCGGTCGACGCGGTTGATCGTTTCCAGCTCGATCCCCTGGCACGGCGTCAGGAATTCGGAGAACGCGTGAATCGCCATGGGCACGCCTTCCTCGGTCGTGCCGAGGTAGAGCATGATGTGACCGGGGAAGTGGAGCAGGACCACGCCACGGCGGGCCGCGGCTTCGAACAACAACCGCTTCTCATTGAGATCCTCGACGGTGGATACATCGACGGAAAACGTCCCGGCGATGGCTTGTCGGGCGCTGTGCCGCGGCAGATCGATGCCAAACTTCGCAAACAGATCGAGCAGGAACCGGGAGCAGTCGTAGCCCCCGTCTTTGCCGCCCCAGCCATACGGTTCGCCCAGCATCGAGAAGGCTTCGGTGAGTAGGGCGCGACGCGTGAATGGTTGGGACTCGCGTCGCTGCAGCTGCTCTTCGACCGCCTCCCCGTCGACGGGAGAGGAGAGCGACGTGGCCTGGACCCAGCCGAGCGCGTACGAGGTTCGCGCGAGGTACATCCCGTTCGGCCACCGCGCCAGCAGTTGAACGACTTCCCCCTCGCGCATCGTGCTGCATCGGTTGCGGTCGAAGTCCTCGTCGACAGGCGTCGTGTACAGGCCTGCCTCGTACGGGCCGCAGCGAAGCGCCTCGAGGTTCTCGACCCGCCTCCACTCTTCGACCGAATCGATCGACGTGGGCGCTTCGAACGAAGCCGTGTCGCCCGACCCGAGCGGTTTGCCTTTACGGTCGACGAGCTCCCCCGCGTCGAGCCGCTTCCTGAGATACGCCAGTCGTTCGTCCACTTGTACTCGCAATGCGTCACGGTCGACGGGTGCCAGCAGGTCGACTTGTCCGACCGGTTCGCCGTTTCCGGGCTCCCGAAGCGCGAGGTCGTGCCGTCGCACCGCCTCTGCGTTGAGCAGCGGCTCGTCGAGCGGGCCGTAGGGCTCGCTCCGCGACAGCCAGTAGGTCAGTGTTTCGTGCTCGGCCGACACGTTTGCGAGGGGAGGCTGTACGGTGCGCGTCTCGGGGCACCAGTCGGGCCGGCGCGGCTCCTCAGGCCCACCGAGCTCGTCCTTGCATCCGCCCACCCAGCAAAGGCACACCGCGGCCAGGAGAGCCGCCCGGAGTCCTATGTGGGTGCCAGCATCCATTGGATGATTTGATCTTCGACGGTACCCTCAGTGCCCAGACCGAGGTCCACTTTCTGTGGAAACCCGACGTGGCCCCCTTGGCGGGTGACGATCCGCCGAAGCGTAGTCGCATTCTGCAGCCAAGGCCGCACGGTGTCGATCCCTACCATTGGGTCGCGCTCGGTTGCGACAAACAGGGTCGGCGTACCGATGTCACCGAGCACGTTGCAGGCGCTCGTCTGCGCCCAATAGTCTTCAGCGCCGGCGAAGCCATGACGCGGCGCAATCACCCGTTCGTCCCACTCTTCGATCGTGCCGATGCGGGACGCCTCGCGGAAAGGCAAGGGCACTTCACGCCGCGCCGCGACGTTGCGATAGATGTCCTTCAGCCCGGCCAAGACATGACGCCGATAGAACACGCCCCGAGGCCGATCGATCGCGCGCGCGCTTGGCTTCAGATCGATCGGTGAGCACACGGTGGCGGCAGCTCGCACGCGAGGGTCAGGGTTCCCGGCGAGATAGCGAAGCATCATATTGCCCCCCAGCGAGTAACCAAGGAGCAAGACGTTCTCGTACGCGTGGAGAGCGGTGCTCCCGAGCGCGGCTTCGAGGTCATCGGTGAGCCCGGCATGGTAGTAGTCGACGCCGCTCCGGTCGGCGCCACGAAGGTTGAGTCGTAAGCTGTCTATCCCCGCGCGTGACGCACAGAGAGCAGCTCTACGGGCGTAGTAGCTAGTCGCGCTCCCACCGAGCCCGTGCACGATCACGAGGATGGTGTCGGACGCACCTTCGCGAGTCAGTCGTCCGCTCAGATCGAGCGTGCCGACGACGCGGTCCTCGAGGCTGGTTTCCCAGCGTTGCCAGTCCGGAACCCGTGGGGGAAGCAGGTTATGGCGAATGAAAGGGCCGAGGGTCCAGAAGTGACCCCGCCAGCTCATGAGTCATTGGGCTGGAGCGCGCTGACGGCAGGAGCCTGGTCCGCACGTTGATGCCACGCGTAGAAGGGCGGGCGATCCTTGCACATCGGTCGATCGTCGTCGGAGCAGTAAATACGGACGTGGAAGTGACTTCGGTGTGGCGCGCCGTGCCGAGGCTGCGTGATCACGCGCTTGGCACGTATCAGGACCTCGGGGTTCGCACCTTCCTTCACCGCCTGATTGAGCAGCCGCCGCTTGATCGCGTTCGAGACGAAGATGTGCTGCACGTCGGTTGTCGGCTGGCTGAGCAATGATTCGATTAGCGCCCAGTTGCGCGCGGCATCGAACTTGTAGAGGTTGCCCCACTGCTTGCCGAGAGCCTGATTGTTGAATCGGACGAACAAGGGCACGTTCACCGGCGTCGAGCGCCGATCGAGCATGTAGAAGCCGAGGTCGACATCACGGCCGCTCTGATGCGACACGTGCGGGCGGATTCGGCCACCGCCGGGTCGAGAGAGGTCGCCCACGGTGAGCTTCGCGCGGGGGTAACGGAACGCCACTTCGTGTGCGGCGCTTTCGATCGAGCGAACGAGCTCGCCGGTGCCGTGGCGCGAGTCGAGAGAGCCGACTTTGACCACAAGATCCTTATCATCGTTGATCCGCGTGCCGAAGCGAAGCAGGCCGCGGTTCGGGTACCCGACCGAGACGCTCGGGTTCGGCTCGAGGTCCGAAGGCGAGACGCTGCGGGGCATCCGCGCGATCTTTTCGAGGTCTTCGTCCGAGGGCTCCGCGTGCGTTTCAGCGTGTTGCGCCTCGCGCAGAACGGAGTCGCCAGTCATCGGGAGCTCTGCGGATGCGGTCGTACCGAACGACCCCGACAACAACACCAGGGAGGTCGCGGTGAGCGCACAAATCCACGGCACTAGCCTGGATCGTCTACTCTGATGTGAATGCCTCTTCCCCATTTTCGCGACGCCAAGTGTGGCCCGAATCCCCTCGAATGCCAGTTTGCCGGTTTGAAGACCCAGATGCCAAGGCTGAGAGCCCGTTCAGCCTGTTTTTTACAGGGTTTCCTCTATCCGCGCTTCGCTTTTTTACGAAAAAAACGACAATTCACACGAGGACAGGCTGCTCCGGTGCCGCTTTTTCCACGGGAAGATCACCCGGAGGGGGGATTTGTGCACCTATGAGATAGCGCACAAAGAGCCACCAGATGACGCCGAGGCCCCAGACGAGACCCAGAACGACGCCCCCGTCGACGATCCCCCGCCAGGGCTGGGGCAGTGTCCGGACCCACCAAATCAACAAAATCAGGGCGCCGATGAAGACCCAGCTCACGATCTTCTGGCGCCGAGTCGAGTGAAAAAGGCTGATGCAGAAGGGAAGAGCGAGAATGACCCAAAGAGGGCGTGGATTCTGGCCAAGGTAGACCGCCCTAGAGACCACGCGGGGAGAGAATCGCAACTGGAACCCTCGATAACCCTCCAGATAGGCATTCGCGATGAGCCAGCCGATGAAGATGCCTTTCTGACCGGCGGTCATCAG
>JBGUEF010000262.1:0-5208 GCA_041821485.1 Deltaproteobacteria bacterium | reverse complement strand
CTCGAGCTGGCCAATCCGAATGTGACCGAAGAAGAGGTCGAATGGCAGGGCGAGGAGGCGCCCGCCGAAGAGCCGACCGAGCCGGAAGACAGTTCAGCCGAAGAAGAAGAAGACAAAGAGACCTTCGGTGACCGATTCCGGCGCGGAGATCTCTTCGGCTGGTTCGATGCCCAGGGGCGTTTTTTTCCTCAGGAAGCTGGCAACCCGCTCGGCATTCCCCAGAGCAACAACTACTGGTTCAACGGCTCGCTGGCCTGGGAGCCGGGCTTCTTCATGAACGTCACCGACTACATGAATTTCGAGCTCATCTTGTTCGGGCGGGTCGACCAGCACGACCGCAACCGCACGCACGGCGACATTCGCGAAGCCTTTTTCGAGCTCTTTTTCAACGAGTGGACGCTCGGCTTCGGCATTCACAAGGTCTTCTGGGGCGTCACGGAATCACGCCACTTGGTCGACATCATCAATCAGGCCGACTTGGTCGAAGATTTCGACCCTCAGATCAAGCTCGGTCAGGCGATGGTCACGACCTCGTACACGCATGACAAAGCGGGCATCTTCAGCCTCTACGTGATGAGCTGGGCTCGGCCGCTCGTTTTCCCGGGGCCGCTAGGACGCCCAACGCTTCCCGTCCCGGTCGACAACGAGATGCGGGTGTACGACTCGCCATGGAGAGCCGGCCAAATCGATGTGGCGTTTCGCTGGTCACACTCCTGGGAAGGCTTCGATTGGGGCCTGAGCTATTTCTTCGGGACCGCGCGCGATCCGCAGTTGTTTCCGACGATGAACAGCGCCGGGCTTCCCGTGCTGCAACCGTTCTACGAGCTCATCCACCAAGGTGGCCTCGACGCGCAGTACACGATCGAGGGCTGGTTGCTCAAAGCCGAGGCTATCGTGCTTACCGGTCAAGGTCCGACCTTCGGCGCCGTGACCGGCGGCTTCGAGTACACCTTCTATCAGGTGAGCGGGAGCATCGTCGATCTCGGGCTGATTCTCGAATACAACTACGATGGGCGCGACAACAACACTTTCATCATTTTCGAAAACGACTTCTTCACCGGAGTGCGTTTGTCACTCAGCGACGTCGGAAGCACCGAGTTCCTGGTCGGTTCGTTCATCGACGCGAAAGACGGCTCGGTGCTGATCTCGGCCGAAGCCTCGCGTCGATTTGGCGAGCAATGGAAGATTCTGCTCGAGGGTGTGGGGTACATTCCCCAGCGCGGCAACGTGCTTCAGTTCTTCCGGAACGACGCAATGATCACGGTCGATGTCGAGTTCCACTACTGATTTGGCGCCAGGCGGCGTAACCCACAGGCACGAAGGAGCGAGGCGATGAGCAGCGAACGCAAAGACGCCATGTCGGGTCTGGGCAGCTTTTTCGAAGCTTTGGGGGCCTGGTCCTATGACCATCGCTGGTTCGTCATTTTGGCGAGCTTCGTCGTCTGGGGGCTTGCCGGGTATCTGGCGTCTGGAGCCCGCGTAGACAACAGCGTCGCCGCGTTCTTCGACACCGATGACCCAACGTACGGGGCGTACCTGCAATACCGGGAAGATTTCGAGTCCGACGAGGTCGGGTACATCGTGTACCGGGCGGAAGGCGGCGCCTGGAACCTCGAGCTCATGCGCAAGGTCGAACGGCTCACCAAGGCGCTCGAAGACGAGGTGCCGTTCGTCAAAGAGGTGACGAGCCTTTCCAACGTCGAGTTCATGGAAGGGGCTCCGCCCGACGACATTCTCGTGTATGACCTCCTGGACGAGTTCCCGGAAACCCAAGAGGAGCTCTTCGTCATCCGGGACAAGGTGATGAAGAAGCCCATTTATGTGGGCGGTCTGGTCAGCTCCGATGCAGAGCTCGGCGCTGTCATCGTGGAGATGAACCGCTCGAGCATCGATGCGGTCGATCAGATCAGACTCGACCCGGAGGGCGGAGACGGACTTGGCAACCTCTATCCGCAAGTGAGCTTCGAGGCCATCGAGGCCATCCTGGCTCGTCCCGAGTACGAAGGCATCGAGTTCTTCCACACCGGCGATGTGGCGATCAACGCCACCTACAACACCGTTCTGTTCGAGGATGACATGCCGGTGCTCATGGCGCTGAGCTTCCTCGTCATCATCCTGAGCCTCATCGTGGTGTTTCGGCGGCCTGTCGGCGTCATTGGGCCTTTGATGGTCGTGTTCTTCGCCATGGCGGTTTCCGTTGGGGTCATTGGGCTCATCGGCTGGGACATCGATTTCATGTTCGGAATGATGCCGACGCTCTTGATTGCCGTTGGCGTCGCGGATTCCGTTCACATCCTCTCGGAGTTCGCCATCTACCAACGGAAGCTCGGGAATCGGCGAGATGCAATTCGCCGAACGCTCTACCTGGTGGGTCCGCCATGCTTGCTCACCAGCCTCACGACGGCTGCTGGCTTCCTGTCACTGTCCCTGTCGCCTGTGAAGTCTGTGGCACACCTGGCGGTCTACAGCGCCGCCGGGGTGCTTGCCGCGTTCCTTGCGACCGTCACCATTCTCGTTGCCTTTCTCTATTTTGGGCGGACGCCGTCAACCGACGAAGCGGAGGCAGAGAAGACCGCGCGCGCTAGTCGCGGCAAGTTCCTCGGCGGAGTGCTCCGCTCCGTGGCGAGCTTCGACATTCGTTTTCGAAACCCGATCCTGATCGCATCCGCCGTCATCTTCGTGGCGTCCGGCGTGGGGATTTCGATGCTCACGGTGGATTCGAATTTTCTCACCGAGTTCTCGGAGGACATCCCGGTCCGCCAGACCACGCAGTTCGTCGATGACCACATGTCGGGGAACTACTCGATCGTCTACGTGTTCGATAGCGGCGAAGAGGACGGAATCAAGAGTCCAGCGGTGCTTCGCGAGATCGAGCGCGTGCAACGCGAGGCTGATAGCCACCCGCTCGTCACGAAGACTTATTCCGTCGTCGACCTGATGAAGGACATCAATCAAAGCTTCCACAACGGAGATCCGGCCTATTACAAGATTCCGGATAGTCGTGAGCTCATCGCGCAATATCTGCTCGTGTACGAGATGTCGGGCGGCGAAGAGATTCGAGACTATTTATCGATGGACTACGCCCGCGCGACGCTCGAGCTTCGCTGCAAGATGACCAACACCAGTCATCTCATGGGCATCGTCGAGCAAATCGATGCGCATGTCGATGACGCCCCCTTGGAGGCATCAACGTTCAGTGTGACCGGGATCGGCGCGCTCTGGCTGAAGTTCGTGGAGTACATCACCTGGAGCCAAATCCAAGGCGCGCTGATCGCGCTCACCGTCGTCAGCCTCATGATGATCCTCGTGTTCCGTTCGGTGAAAATCGGGCTCGTTTCGATGATTCCCAACGTGGCCCCGGTGGTCCTCGTGCTCGGGGCCATGGGCTGGGCCGGATGGCACCTCGACTACTACCGGCTGCTCATCGCGCCCGTGGCCATAGGCATCGCGGTCGACGATACGATTCACTTGATGACCCGCTACCACCACGAGTTTCGCAAGCTCGGGAACTACAAGAAGGCCCTCTACACTTCGATGGATGGCGTCGGCCGCGCGCTCTTCATCACCTCGGCCATCCTCGTTCTCGGGTTCTCCACGAACGTGTTCTCGGTGATGGACGGCCAGAAGAGCTTTGGCGTGCTGTTATCCACTGTAATCGCCGTTGCGCTCGTCGCGGATTTCCTCTTGATGCCGGCGCTGATTCTTTGGCTCAAGCCCTTCGGTCCCGAAACGATACACAGTAAGGACAGTGCCAACCGCTAGTTTCTATCGTTACTGCCCTACTGACGGCTTGCGAGGAGGTCTTCCATCGACGGCGATAGGGTCATGCTCTCCTCTTCGAAGCGTTGCCGTAACCACGGTGCCGAGTCGGCCACCGAGCCAAAGGCCTTGACCGGCGCGGGCGGGAGCTTGATCCAATTCACAGCGGTGAGCGCGCCGCGGATCAAAGCGCTTCGGAACAGCACAGCGATGGTGATCGCATGGGGCGACAGTCGTTGGAGCTCGGGTTCGGCCAGCCACTCGGCAATACGCCGGCGCTGATTGGCCGTGTGCGCAATCGTCATTCCGCGACAGTCGATCAGGCAGGCGAACCGGTCTCGGCGTCGCAGGTACGACATGACCCTCTCGAGGAACACTTCGAGCCCTTGGTCGTTTAGTCCGTTCGACGGGTAGCGCACGTACACGAGCGGCCAGGCCGACTCTTCGAAGATCAGCCCTCCATCTTCACGACCGCCCGGTGGGCTACTCGACCGCAGAGGATCCCGTGACGGGGTGAGGGTTGGGGCGCTGTGACGGGTTCACGACGCCGCTGCGTACCAGGTCTTCCCTGCAGCGTCAGTTTTCTGCCGCCGCCTCCTGGCGTCGACCTAGGCGCTGGCGGGCTTAATCACCCCGATCATACCGCCGAGCGGGTCCCTTAGGATGCCGAAGCGTCCGACGCCCTCCGCGTCCACCGGCTCCGAGATGACGGTGGCGCCGTTTTGCTGGGCACGCGCAAGCGTCGCGTCGCAGTCGTCTACCGTGATGTACTGTAGCCACATCGTCGGGATGTCGGAGCTTGGCGCCTGCAGCATCCCGCCGCGCATCTCGTCTCCATCCTTGAAGACATAGTAGGTACCGTTCGGCATGGTCATCTCTTCGTGAGTGTAGCCGAGCACGTTCTCATAGAACGCGAGGGATGCTGGAGGATCTTGAGTCCAAAGCTCGTTCCAGTGAAGGGAGCCCGGCCCGTCGACGCGTGGAGGATCGGCTGTCTCCGCCTTGAACAGGCACAACATCCCGCCTTGCGCGTCGCTCACAGGCTGCATGCGCCCAACACCTGGTACATCGAACGCGTCCATGTGTGTCGTCCCGCCCGCGTCGACGACTTTCTTCGCGGTCTCGTCGACGTCGGCGACCGAGACATAGCTCACCCCCGTGGTCGGCACTTCGCCCTGTGGGGACATGAGGCCTCCGATGCCGGCGTCGCCGACCTTGATCATCGAGTACTCGGACCCATCCTGCATCGTCGCCGTTTCGATCTTCCAGGGCAGGGTCTCGGGATAGAACGACGTCGCTCTATCGACGTCCTTGGTCAGCAATTCGAACCAAACAAATCTTCCGTGTTCGTAGCTCATGAGGGCTCCTTTCGTTGCGGGGTGAATGCCCCGTCACTCCCCAGTCGAGCCGGGCTCCGAGAATTCGACACCCCGCAGCGATTTTTTGCCA
>JBGUEF010000261.1:0-5218 GCA_041821485.1 Deltaproteobacteria bacterium | reverse complement strand
GCGCCACGTGCCGAGCCGCAGCGCAGTTGATGCACCGCTGGTCGATGAACCAATCCCCGGCTGCGCCTTCAGGGTTTCGCGCGGCGTCGACTTTCATCAAAGCCCATCCTAAGGCCCTAGAGGGTCCGGACAAGCGGCGGGAGACATCTCGGAAACCCGCAAGCGAATCCCTGGCGTCCGCCACGGGTTGCAACCCCCGCCACTCCGTGTGGCATATTCGGGACGGCGATGGCGGTCAATCCGACCGCGCTTCATTCTGTGCCGATTTTCATAAAAACCAAGTGACCGGCGGTCATTCTGCGGGACACTTGCGTTGGTTTTCATGAGGGTCGTCCGCGAACACATCTATTTCATCGGCGCGTGCGTGTTCATCGCCGTGGGGGCATCCGCATCTCCGGCCAGCGCGGACGAGTTGACGGAGGCCTTTCAGTTGGCGGGAGCGGAAGGGACGCCGGAAGAGCTTCGCATCTGGGAGCTCGTCGAGTACGAGCGGTTCGTGAAGGCGCGGGAAGACGCGGAGAAATACCTCGCCGAGCATCCGGACTCCTTCGTTGCCGAGCTCTCTCTCGGCGTCGCCCAGCATTTCGGCGAGGCGAACTTCCCCATGGCGCTCTTTCATCTTCAGCATGCCCTGGAGTTGTTTGAAGCCAGGTTCGGCCCCGAGCCGCCGCCAGACCAACCGTGGAGGTGGCACGCGAGGATCCTCCGCGAGTTGGTTCGAACACACGCGGACCTCGAGCACTACGACCAGCAGCTCGTGTTCATTGAACGGTACAACACCCGCTACACGCCTCTGCTCATTGCCGAACGAGCCTGGCCGTTGATGAAAAAGCGTGAGTTCGACCTGGCCCGCATGGCGGCAGAGGAAGGGCTCGCGACCGACGACCCCTACCAGGTAGAGCGCGCCCTCAACGCGATTTGCACGATCGAGTTCGAAATGGGCCACGACGCGGAGAGTTACGAGGCTTGTCGCGACGCCGTCGATTTTGGCCGGGATCGGTTTGGGAGCGCAAGCGTCGTCGACCTCAGCAACTACGCCGAAGCCGCTCGCTCGATTTTCCGGTTCGACGAGGTCGAGCAGATCCTCATCGAGGCGACTCGAGCCCGTCAGTCTTGGTATGGCAGTCCCTGGATCGACCTGGCCGACCTCTACATGCGTGCCGGGCGATTCGCCGAAGCGCTTTCCGCCCTCAGAGAGGTTCCGCGCCATCGTGCAGCGCGACCGCCGCACGTTCGGAACGCAGATCGCAACGAAGCCCGACGGTCGCTGGCCTCGTTCTTGCTTCTGATGGGGAAGCCCGGCGACGCTCTTCGCGTGACAGGCAAAGCGCTCGTGCTCCCGGATCGCCGTTCGCACAACAGCAGGGACCCGGAGCAGGACAGAGCGATCGTCGCTCTCGTCGACACCCTCGCAAGGTCGATGCAAGCGGAGATCATCATCGAGCAGAGCGTTGCCCATCCCTTCTACGTGCGATGGTGGGCTCGAGCCAAAGCGCACTGGGAGCGCTTTCAAGCATGGATGAGCGCGCAGCAAGTAGGCAGGTTCCTGAACGACGAGCAACGCCTGGTTGGAACATTCGCCATAGGGACCGCAAGTAGCGCGGTTACGCCACCGTGGCTCATCGGAGAGTTGGTTCGGATCTTGGGACCCGGTGTCACGCAGGCCGCCATCGACAGCGCGGCTCGTCTCGATTCACGCGAAGGAGCGTCCGCGTACTACGATGCGTTCGGCGCAGAGGCGGCTCTCGCGCAGCGACGGTATGACGAGGCGACGGTGCTGGCGCGGCGGGCCCTCCGGACGCTGCAGCCAGGCGAAGCCCTGCTACGCGAGCGAGTTCGGGCAATCCTCGGCCGCTCACTGTCCGACCCGCGTGAGGCAACGGCGATTTACGAAGAAGTGCTCGCCACCGATCCGGGGCTCTTTCGTCGCCTGAGGTGGGCGCTTCCGGTGCGAGTCGAGCATTCAGACACGGAGCTCGATGAGCTCGTCGCCGATGCGTTGGGTCGCTCGCCCCGCTTCGACGACTCTGACGACGGTCTTCGCATCGAGGTCCGTTCCGGCCGGGCGTGCCTTTTCGGTCGAACGGGTGCGGCTTGGGGGTGCTCTGACGCAGAGCCTCAGGCGGGAGAGTCGGAGACGGAATACACGCAGCGGATCGTCGACTCCTTTCATAGCGTCGTGTTTTCCCCGCGCGTCGACCTAAGCCGAATCGACATCAACTCTTTGGATGGGTCCAACCGAACGCTCCGCGACCCGGACCAACTCTTGCTAGAACCGTCTGTTCCGTAGCGGCGCCCTTGGAGTCTGCTACCTTGGTCGCTTCTCGGAGGTAGCGGTTTGGAGCGTGAGATAAGGGTTGGGTTGTGTGGTTGCGGCGTGATCGGCGAGGGTCTCGTGACGGCATTGCTCGAGCATGCCGATGTGATTCGGGCACGGGCAGGTGCGCCCGTTAGACTCGTGGCCGTGGCTGACAAGGACCCTGCGAGGCTCGACATCGTCCGCGCGCAAGATCCGAGCGTCGCTCTGCTGGACGATGCCTTCGAGCTCGTGACCCGAGACGACGTCGATGTGGTCGTCGAGCTGATCGGCGGGGTGGAGGTAGCCGATCGCCTGGTGCGTGCGGCACTCGAGGCGAAGAAGCACGTGGTCACGGCCAACAAGGCGCTCCTCGCCGAACGGGGTGCAGCGCTGTTCGCGCTTGCAGAGGCCAATGGCTGCGACCTGTACTTCGAGGCCGCGGTGGCTGGCGCCATTCCCGTGATCCGCGTGATTCGGGAATCACTTGCTTCCGATCGCCTTCGTTCCGTCACGGGCATCATCAATGGAACCAGCAACTACATTCTCTCGAGAATGGCCAATGATGGGGCTGCGTTCGGCGACGCGCTGAAAGCCGCGCAAGAGGCAGGGTTTGCCGAAGCTGACCCGACTCTCGATATCACAGGCGGCGATGCCAGCCACAAGCTCGCGCTCATCGCGGGCCTTGCGTTCGGGGCGCGCGTGCTGCCGAGTGAGATTCCGACCGAGGGAATCGAACAAGTCGATCCGCGCGACATTCAATATGCGCGAAACTTTGGCTACGTGATCCGGCCCCTGGCGCTTGCCGAACGCCTGGAGGCTGGCGATCTAGATTTACGGGTCCATCCGGCCCTGGTGCCGGAGAGCGATCCCCTTGCGCACGTCGACGGGGCGCTCAACGCAGTGTCGATCCAGGGCGAGATGGTGGGGCCTAGTTTCCTTTCAGGCCTTGGGGCCGGCGCCGGTCCGACGGCCACGAGTGTTGCCGGCGACATCATCGACATCGCGAAGAACTCTCTGGCAGGCGCGCCGGTCAGGCACTGGAACTTCCCAACCGATGGCGACCAGAAGATCCAAGCGATGGCCGACGTGTCGTCGCGCTACTACCTCCGCTTTTCGGTGCGGGACGAGTCCGGGGTGCTCGCCGCGCTATCGGGCAAGTTGGGCGATGCGGGCATCTCGATCGAGCAGATGGTCCAGGACGTCGAAGCCGGCGACGAGGGCACCGCATCGATTGCGATCCTGACGCACCACGCGCGGGAAGGGGACGTTCGAGACTCGCTCCGCGCAATCGACAGCACTCATCTCACAACGGCCCCCACCCACCTCATTCGGATCGTCGAATAAGAGCATCAGCCCAGAAATCGTCCTTTCAATCATGTGCAAGCCTCCGGTTCAGTGCTTCACGCTCGCAATGATCCCAGCTGGCGGGTAGTCGGCCAATGACCTTCCTCTGGGTGATCGATCATACGGTGTCAACCCTCTCCACCGTGGCGCTCCCGCAAGAGGAAGTGGGCGTCGGCGGTTACTGACGGGTACGCGGCATGCTGGCGCTCTACTGCATCAAGATGGCGCAAGGGGTCGCCTGCACGCTGATCGAGCGTGCCGACGACGAGGTAGCAGCGAGTGCGAGGTGAGCGTAGACTCGAAGCTGGTGGCTCCAATGGATGCCGAAGAGAAGCGCCAACGCATGTTGGACAGTCATGTTCGAGGCAGAGGAGTGCGGGATCCCGCAGTTCTCGAGGCGTTGCGGGCGGTGCCGCGCGAAGCGTTTGTGCCCGACCATCTCAAGGAGTTCGCATACGAGGACGCGCCGTTACCCATCGAAGAGGGACAGACCATTTCGCAGCCCTTCATCGTTGCAGCGATGGTTGAAGCGCTACAGCTGGCTCTGAATGATCGGGTGTTGGAGATCGGGACGGGTTCAGGATATGCCGCGGCGGTCCTCGGTGAGATCGCGGAGGAGGTCTACACCATAGAGCGGCATCGCCTGCTCGCTGATCAGGCCGCTCGGCGGTTGCAGGAGCGTGACTACCGCAATGTCCACGTTTTGTGTGGAGACGGCACGCTCGGGTGGCCGGAGCATGCTCCGTTCAACGCGATCCTGGTGTCGGCCGGAGGGCCCGAGGTGCCTCGCGTTCTCGTCGAGCAGCTCGCCCCCGGCGGACGGCTGGTGATTCCCGTGGGCCCCGACCTCCGAGATCAGCGCCTGCTGCGCGTGACTAAATTGGGCGATGAGACGACGCGCACCGAGGACCTGGGCGGGGTTCGTTTCGTCCCCCTCATCGGTGAAGCCGGCTGGCCTGAGGGCCCCGAAGTCACGAGAGTAAGGCGTATTCCGACCCCGGACTCTCCGATCGCCCACTTGATCCGCGAGACGTGCGATCCGATTTCGGGCATCGGTGAGGTGGAGCTCGGTCCCCTCCTCGAACAGATCGGCGATGCGCGCGTGGTGCTCCTTGGTGAGGCGACGCATGGGACGTCGGAGTTCTATGAAATGCGAGCGCGCATCACCACAGAGCTCATCATGCGCCGGGGCTTCAACATCGTGGCCATCGAGGGCGACTGGCCCGACGCGGCGCGCGTGGACCAGCACATCAGAGCGCTCGAGTTCCCCTCGCACGAGGCGACGACGTTTGATCGTTTCCCAACTTGGATGTGGCGAAACCATGAGGTTGCAAGGCTCATCGAATGGCTGAAATCGCACAACGAAGTCGTAGACGATCCCGGGCGCCAGGTCGGCTTTCACGGTCTCGATCTCTACAGCCTATACAAGTCGCGCGACGCGGTACTGCACTATCTGCATGACGTCGACCCGGATGCCGCGGCGATAGCCCGCGAACGCTATGCTTGCCTTTCTCCTTGGGAGCGCAATCCGGCTCTCTATGGCAGGGTCGCGATCAGCGAGGGGTATGCCAGGTG
>JBGUEF010000260.1:0-5255 GCA_041821485.1 Deltaproteobacteria bacterium | reverse complement strand
TGATGGTGACGCTTCGGAGCTCCGGTCGTCCGAGAACATATGCGACCGTCTGCGCCATCGCCTCGACGCCGAAGACGGTTGGAAAGAGGTAGACATCTTTGTACTCGTGGTCAGCGAGGTACGCGTCACGCTCCAGGGTCAGATGGGTTCTGGCAACCACCTCGACGCCTGGCTGGAAGAAGCGAACGTTCTCCAAGAAGCGGCGTCCCTGGGGCAGTGCGGGAAACTCTGGTCGCCAGGTATCGATTCCGCCGAGGCGGCCGGTGACGATGACCTGACGGTCGCCCGGGTCCTGCTTGAACAACTCGAGGAACCGTTCGACGCCTTCCTTCAGAGGAATTGAATCCGTGCCGAGGCTCGAGAGGCCTTCGATGCTTCCGAGGTTGGCTCCCATGCCTACCTCTTGCCAAACGCTGAATGCCATGGAGACGGCGTCGGTGTTGGGGTTCGAGCTTGCGAACATGCCCAGCGACCGATCCAAGGCCTGGTTGGCGAAGGCGTACCAGGCGTTGTTCGGCATGCCGGTTACGCCGATGACCGACGTGAAGGCGCAGAAGATCGCCGGCGGGTCGTTCTTCAATGCGTCGAACAGGTTGAGCGCACCGATGAGCTTCGGGCTGATTTCGTCCCGGGCGTCATCCGCGCTGACTTTGTGAGCGCGCTGCGGGCGGTTGACCGCAGCGCCGTGGATCACCGCGCTGATGCGTCCCGTTCGGCGCCGCGCCGTGGCGACCAGACGTTCGACCTCGTCGCACTCGGTCAGGTTGGACTGGCAATACTCCGCACTCAAACCTTCGCTCGAGAAGCGCTCCAGCGTCTTCGCGATCTCGGCGCTGTTTGGAGAGTCGGGTGCGTCCGCCGGGGAGGGCGAGCTTCCGGCGAGCACCATGTGCGCGCCTGTCTCCCGTGCCAGTGCCAGCGCGCATTCCGCGGTGATGCCGCGCGCACCGCCGGTCACGAGCACCACGTCACCTGCGTCGAGCTGCTTGGCACGGCGGGTGAGGGCGTTGCGGGCTAGAATCTGGGGCCGTGCGATTCGCCGCGTCTTGCCGAAGTAGCGGGCCGCGTCGTACCTCGCATCGGTTTCGACCTCTTGCGCGATCATCGCGCAGAGCTGATCGGTATCGACTGCCTCGTCGACCGTCAGCACTCGGAATCGAATGCCTTTCCGCTCCAGATGCAATGCGGCCGCGAAGCCGTCGTAACCCCAATCGAGGTAGTCGCTCTGCGCGGACCGGCGCTGCAAGAAGACGACGGTCTGAGGCGAATCGGAGCTTGCCGACAAGGGCAGCCCGGCGGCGATGGACGCGAGGAGCTCCGTGACGTTGTCGAAACGTTGCTTTGCGTCCGACCCCATTGCCTCATCTGACAGCACCGCGATGATGACGTCGGCACTGATATCCGCCGTTGCGCTCGCGGGTACCGCGTGGACGTCGGCGCCGCGGCTGCGCGTAGCTTCCCACAACTCGGTGGCCACTTTGGAGCCATCGTCCAGGACGCATACCGAGTGGTCCTTCCAGAAATCCTCAGTGGCGTTCGGCAACACCGTGTCCTGCCATCGCATGACGAAATTCCGGGTCCAGCCCGGGTAGTTCTTCGCGATCTCTGCCGCTCGAGTGGGCGAGAGACTCCCCGAACGGCCCTCGTTGGCCTCGGCGATTCGCTTCTCGAGCTCCTGGACGATTTCGCCCAGCGTCGAGTTCGCAATGTCTGCGGGGTCGAAGTCGCCCGCGTAACCGATCGCGACAGCCACGTCGACCACGACCTGCACCGTCTTGATCGAATCCATGTGAAGGTCGTCGATCATGCGGAGGTCGTCGGTCAGTGTGTCGGGTGGAAACCCGGTCTGTTTGTGGATCGCATCGAGCAAGACCGCTCGCGTCTCGATGTAGGGTGGAGCGCTAGAGGTGTTCGGCGGGATCGTCTCGTGCTTCTCGGGCGCGGGCTGCGATCCGATAGGATGTTCATGGGCGCTCGCCTTCCCGTTCATCGCGGGGCTGTGCGTGGGGCGAGCGGCTTCGAGAGCGCCAGTGGCCTTCTTCGTCGTGGCGTCCAGCAGGTCCTTCTCGCAAGGGTTCTCGAAGAACGAAAGCTCCGACGCTGAACGGAACCGCCGAATCAAACGCTGGTCCCAGAGCCGTTCGAGCTCGAGCTCAGCGCCCCGCGTGAAGAGGTGCGCGACAGCCGTGTTGAGGGCCTGGTCGCGACCGGCTTTGCTCTCCACGGGCAGGCAGAGCGTGCCGCCGATTCCAGCGGTCTCGTTGCTCAAACCCGAAAGCACTGCGCCCGGGCCCACCTCGATCAGCAGGTCGCATTCAGTGGAGGCCAAGCGCGCGACGGCGCGGAAGTTCACTGGCCGAACGACCTGCTCGCCAAAGTGATCAGCGAGGTCGATCTCTCCTTCGAGAACAGCGCCAGTCATGGTGCTGTAAAGCCTGGCGTCCGTCGGTGCGGCGGTACCCCGAAGCAGGGCGGTTTCGCGGAGTGCCGCCACGGTGTCGCTGAAGTGAGCGGAGTGGAACGCCGCCGAGACTGGGAGCGCGCGCGCCCGAATCCCGCGCTCGGTTGCGGCTTCGACTGCCTTGGCGACCGCCTCGCTGTCTCCGGACACGACCGTTTGGGTCGCACTGTTGATGTTGGCGATGACCACGTAACCGTCGACCCAGTCGAGGAGCTCTCGCGCCTCGTCCGGCGCGCAGATCAGGCTGGCCATCGAGCCTTCGACGGACACTTCGCCCATGAGCTTGCCGCGTAGGGCGGCTAGCTGAAGCACCGACTTCTCGTCGAGCGCTCCTGCGGCGTGGAACGCGGTGAGCTCGCCCAGGCTGTGACCGCCCACGGCCGCCGGCGTCACGCCAAGGCGATTCATGAAGCGAAGCCAGAGGAGGCTTGCCAGACAGATCGCCGGCTGGGCGACTTCGGTCTGAGTGAGCTCGCGCATCCATTGCTTCTGACGCTCGCCTTCGAGGTCAGGGTCGGTCTCGCGGAAGATCAGCGGACTGACCGGCTCGCAGCCGACCTCTTGGAGCCACTGGTCGGCGCGGGCCACGAGCTCACGCGCCCAGTCGAAACGCTCGACGAGAACGCGCGCCATGTTGATTCGCTGGGAGCCCTGGCCTGGGAATAGGAAGCCGATTCGCGGAGCGCTTGCGCCCACGGTGAGCATCACACGGCGTTGTGGTGTGGTGAACGTGTAGCTCTCGTTGGCGGAATCTGCCTTGGCGATGGCCCCGAGGAGCGTCCTCAAGCGCTCGGTCAGATCATCGGGACTTCTTGCAATGATGGCGGCGCGTGCGAGTGCGGGCTGGCGAACCTTGCGTGCCAGCTCGACCGCAAGGTCGGGCATCTCGCCGACGCTCATCCCCGCAACGACCTCGAGCAGCTCGGTGGCTTGCCGTTCAAGCCCGGTCAGACTTTCGTCGGCCAATACGAAGAGCTCAGTCTCCTGCTTCGAAGCCAGGAGCGCACGCTCATCGAGTGACGGTGCCAGGTCTTGGGAGGGCGCCGCCCCGGACGTGATCGTGACATGGCTGTTGATCCCGCCGAAGCCCATCGCCGAAACGCCTGCGGTCAGAGTGCTCGAGGGGTCGCGCGTTGCTCCGGTTCGAATCGGATAGAGATTCTTTGCCGTGGTGTTGAAGACCTCGTGCGGATCGTCGCAGCCCGCCGTGGGCGGAATCACACGGCGGTTGACGCCCGCAATCGCCTTGAGCAGGCCACCGATTCCCGCCGCGGCCTTGGTGTGCCCGACGAGGGACTTGAACGATGTCACGCCACATTGGTGCGGCGGCGCTTCGCCAAACGAATCGATGGTGCTGGAAATCGCCCCGAGCTCGACGGGATCGCCGACCGCGGTGCCGGTCCCGTGTCCCTCGACGAAGTCCAGCTCGTGTGCGGAGTACCCGGCGCGGTCGTATGCGCGCCGGAGCGCCAGGGCCTGGCCGTCGACCGTTGGCGCGGTAATGCCGCCCTTTCCGTCGGACGAAATGCCCCATCCGTTCAAAACCGCGTAGATGTAGTCGCCGTCTCTCTTGGCGTCGGCGAGCCGCTTCATGACGATGAAACCGCAGCCCTCGCCGGGAAGGAAGCCATTGCCGGCGCGGTCGTAGACCTTCATGTCGGAATCGGAGAGCGCGCCCACCTTGGCGAAGCCCACCAGCTCGAACGCATCGAGGCTGACGTCGACGCCACCGGCCAGCGCGACGTCGATGTCGCCGGCGCAGAGGGCATTCGATGCGGTCGCGACGGACAGCAACGACGAGGAGCAAGCACCGTCGACGGTGTACCCGCCGCCTCGCAGGTCCATGTAGTTGCAGATGCGGCCAGCGATCGTGTTGGCCAGTGCTCCGGCGAGCGTGTCCTCGTTGGGCGCTGGAAAGAACGACTTGTAGATCTGCTCGGTCTCGGCAACGAGCTCCTCGAGCGTTGCGACGTCTAGACCCTTTTTGATTCCCGCCGCACGAATGGTCTTGCGCACGAACGGCCAACGTCCGCGAAGGAGGTGAGCGCGCTGTTGCTCACCGGTCAGCGTGTTGCCGATGACGACACCGGTGCGATCGCGCGGGAGATCCTTTGGGTCGTAGCCCGAATCGGCCAGGGCCTGCATGGCCACGTCGAGCGCAAGCCAGTGTGTGATGTCGGTTTGCTCGAAGACCTGCTTTGGGATTCGGCGGCGCGCCCAATCGAAGTCGAAACCATCGATGACCGCAGCGCGCGTACCGTACGTCGCGTCCGGGGCGCTCCGGTCCGAATCGCCGTACTCCGACAGCGGGAGCCGTTCGTCCGGCATCCGCCTGAAGCTCTGGCGGCGGGAGAGAACGTTCTCCCAGAGCTCTCGCGGGTTTCTCGCGTCCGGGTATCTGCAACCCAGGCCGATAATCGCGATGGAGCCAATGGCGCTATTGTTAGCAGTCATAATCGGGCCAAACGGGGGTGGCGAATAAGACCAACGGGGGAAAGCGAGTATACAGAAGTCAGCTCTCGTCTCCGCTGAACAGCGGCTCAGCAAGAGTGACTTTTATTCATGTTCGGGCAGTTATTCAACAACTTCAGTAAGTTGAAGTGGTGTCCCTGAACGCTTCCCGTGTCGAATTGTGCGAGATGTCACATTTGAGACGCCCCACCCAAGCACACCCATCCGGTGTAGGGCGAGGTCGGGGGTGCGACTCATTGCCGTAGCGACGAGCTTCCGCCCAGACTGCCCCTTCAGCGCCTGCTGACAAGAGCGTGTTTCGGTACGCGTCAGCCGCCGCAGT
>JBGUEF010000259.1:0-5258 GCA_041821485.1 Deltaproteobacteria bacterium | reverse complement strand
GACGATCAGATGATCTTCGTAGGCGACGACGGAGTTCTCGACTGCGCCGGCTCCCGATTCGAAGAGCGGCAGCTTGCTCACCAGGGTTCCGTCCTTCTGCCTGAAGACGTTCAGATTGACCTGCCCAGGAGCGTTGTCGACGATCGCCACGAAGCGGTCGTCGATCAAGGTAGGCGTGGTCCCGCTGCCGTTATTGAGGTGGCCCGGCTTGACCTTGCGATCGTTGTCGTAGAACAGGTGGTCCTTCTCGTAGGTCGGCGCCCACTTCGGGTCTAGCTCGATGTGCCGCGTCTTCTCGTTGAACCAGAGCTTGTAGAGCCCCACATTCGTAACCATGTAGATTCCATCTGGGCCGGCCGAGAACGAGTTCTGGATCTGCTCGAACGGCTCGTCGTGAACGATATCGAAGATCTCGTGGGCCTCCTTGCGGAACTGGGCGGTCTTATCGAGGAGCGTCCCGTCTTTCTCCGCCGCCTCGACGCGCTCGATGTACGCCTCGGAGCCCTCGGGCATCTCGCTCCCGTAGTAGTGGTGGATCTTGTCGCTCAGCGCGAAGTGGGCAATCGACGTCGTGTAGACCGGCGGGCAAACGCCCTTTTCCTTGTCGGCGTGGATGATCCCCACAACGCCGAACTTCGAGGTGAACCAGACGCGACCGTCCGCGTCCGGCATGAGCGCAGTCAGGTGGTTCTCGGGGTGATCCATCGCATGGCCGGTCCAGCTGCCCTTTTCGATTTCCCGGGCGAGGTCCAACAGGACCATCTCGTCGCGCACGACTCTGTGATCCCGGATCGGGATCCGAATCACGGTGTTGTCCGCGCCTGGAACGTAGACGTCGCCGTCCGCGTCCAAGTACGAGTAGGCACCGCCCGAGGTGTCGCGGAACATCGCCATGCGCGCCGACTTCTTGGCGAGCTCGAGCGCCTTGCTCCCGCGTCCCGGAAGGGCAACGTAGTCAAGCACGCGCCCTTCACCCATGATGTCGACGATGAGCAGCATCGCCGAGTCGCGACCAAACGAAATCGTCACGACCGTGTGGTCATCGAGGAAAGTGTAAAAGGGAGACATCCCCGACAACTTCGTCCCCTTCTCGAGCACGTGAAAGTACTCGACCTTGGCCTCGTTGGGCATCGGACCCGGCTCGATGCTCACATCGGTGGCGAAGCTGTGCTCGTGCATCGTCGCGGCATAGCGATTCGAGAGATGCGGATGCTGCCAGAGATCGGGCGGCGGGAGCGGATCCGGAAGCGTCTTGCCATGACGCGACGTCCACTCGTCGTACCACTTGGTCTCGACCGTAGCTTGCTGGGTGATGTACTTGAACTCTTTATCCTGAGTCCTGTACTGGTAGCAGCCCTTGTTGGTGCCTCCGATCTCGGCGCCCTTCATGGTCTTGCTCTTGCCGCACCCGCCAACAGCGAGTGCAATCAGCACGAGCCCCAGGCACGCCGATGACGATTTCCCTACATATCCGTCCATGACCGACCTCTCCTCAGCAGAAGAGCCGTGATGGCACAAGACCATCCAAAATGGAAGCGACGCCGCCATCTCGCCGCGATCCCCCGGATCCCCAGTGAACGGCCTGGCAGCTGGGCATGGCCTTCGGCTCCCATCCGCCTTAGATTCCGGCTATGGCGGACATCAATTGGAACGACCTGGAGGCGATCAAGCGCCTCAAGTACAAGTACCAGCGCTGCCTCGATACCAAGCAATGGGACGAGCTCCGGGAGTGCTTCACCGAGGACGCCAAGGCGGCGTACAGCAGCGGGAAATTCTCGTTCGACGGACGCGACGCAATTATGAAGTTTCTCCAAGGGGCGATGGGGGCAGACAGCTTTCATTCGATTCATGCGGTGAGCCAGCCGGAGATCGACTTCGTCGACGAGCACCACGCGACCGGGCGTTGGTGCCTACAGGACTGCGTGATCGACACCAGCTTCGACATGATCATCCGTGGCGCGGCCTTCTACGAGGACGAGTACCGCAAAGGCGACGATGGAGTCTGGCGGATCGCCAAGACCGGCTACCAACGCACCTATGAAGAGATGTTGCCGCGGAAGTCGATCGAAGGCCTCACGCTGACCGAAAGCCGCTGGCAGCCGAAGGGCGGCTAGTCCCCTCACCGTTGACGTGCCGCTTCGAACTCGGCTAGGTAGGCTCATGTCCAAGTCAGACAGTGGCGTGCATGTGCGCACGTGTCCGCTTTGCGAGGCGATGTGTGGCATCGAGGTGTTTGTCGAGGGCGATCGCGTCACCAAGGTCCGCGCGAACGAACACGATGTGTGGAGCAAGGGTCACATTTGCCCGAAAGGGACGGCTCTGCATCACCTGCACGAAGACCCGGATCGCCTGCGGCAGCCGCTGATCCGCAACGACGATGGCAGCTTCCGAGAGGCTTCGTGGAGCGAAGCGTTCGAGGAAGTCGAAAAGCGTCTCGCACCGGTGCTCGAGAACCCCGAGGCCTTGGCGGTCTATGCGGGCAATCCGGTCGCGCACAATTTCTCGCTGTCGAGGTACATCGGCGCGATGATCCAGCTCACGGGGATCACCGCCATCTACTCAGGTGGAACAGTGGACCAGTGGCCCAGGAACGTGGTTTCGGCTCTCATGTATGGAGCTGCCTGGACCATTCCGGTCCCGGACGTGGATCGTACTGACTTCTTATTGATGCTGGGGGCCAATCCGTTCGATTCGCAGGGGAGCTTGCTCGCAGCGCCTTATCTCATGAAGCGGCTCCACACGCTTCGAGAGCGGGGCGGCCGTTTCATCGTTGTTGACCCACGACGCACAGGTACGGCCGAACGGGCGGATGAGTGGATCCCGATTCAGCCTGGAACCGACGCGGCGCTGCTGCTCGCGATGGTCCAGGTTCTGTTCGCAGACGATTTGGTGAACCTAGGGCGCCTTGTGGACAGAGTCGATGGCCTCGATGCCCTTCGCAAGCTGTGCGTGGACTTCACGCCCGAGGGCGTGGAAGGCATCTGTCGCATTCCGGCGGCGCGAATTCGCGAGCTCGCTCACGAGCTGGCGAAGACCAAGCAAGCCGTCGTCTATGGGCGCATCGGGACCTGCACGCAGGAGTTCGGGACGCTGGCGTCCTGGCTGATCGACGTGCTCAACATTCTCACCGGCAACTTCGACGAGCCTGGCGGCGCGATGTTTTCGAACCCGATTGCCTGGTCGATGCTCAGCCTTCGGCCGCCTGAGTTTGAAGACGGTTTTGAGCTCGGCCGATTCCACAGCCGCGTGCGGGGGGCGCCCGAGGTCCTAGGCCAGTTTCCCGTCTCGTGCCTGGCCGAAGAGATCGCCGAGCCAGGCGAAGGCCAGATCAAAGCCTTGATCACGATGGCAGGCAATCCTGTACTCAGCGCGCCCGGTGGCGACCGGTTAGACGAAGCGCTCCCGAAGCTCGACTGCATGATCAGCGTCGACAACTGGCTCAACGAGACCACACGACACGCGCACGTGATCTTGCCCGGCCAGTCGCCCTTCGAGCAGCCGCACTACGATGAAATGATTTGGTCCTGGGCGGTGCGAAACGCGGGTAAGTACTCGCCAGCGCTCTTTCCCATCGCGGAAGGCACGGTGCCGGAGTGGAAGGTCCTGCTGCAATTGGCGGCGATGGCGCAGGGGCAGACCGCCGCGGATGTCGCCCACGAGGAGATCGACAACTTCTATTTCGTCGGTTTGGTCAGCATGATCGCCGAACAAGAAGGGTCACCCGTGCACGGACGCGATGTCGACGACATCCTCGCGGAACATCCGGAGCCAGGGCCCGAGCGCATCCTCGACTTCGCCATTCGAAGCGGCCCCTGGGGCGACGCCTACGGCGGCAATCCTGACGGTCTCACCCTCGAGCGAATGAAGCAGCAACCGAACGGAATCGACATGGGCGCGCTGACCCCGCGTCTGGAGGAAATTCTCGACGCTCCCTCTGGCAAGATCGAGCTCGCGCCCGGCTACATCGTCGCGGACCTGCCTCGGTTGAAGGAGAGAATCGCGAAGGCCAATGAGCCGCTCGTGCTGGTGAGCCGGCGTCAGCTTCGTTCCAACAATTCATGGATGCACAACGTCGCGCCGCTGATGACCGGCAAGCCCCGGTGCACGCTACTGATTCATCCAGAAGACGCATCCGCCGCTGGCGTCCAGGATGGAGGCGTCGCGCGCGTTCGCTCGGATGCTGGCGAGCTCGACGTGCCCGTCGAAGTCTCCGATGAGATGACGCCGGGAGTGGTCTGCCTCCCACACGGCTTCGGCCACGACAAGGAAGGCGCACGACTCTCCGTCGCTGCTCAGCACGCAGGCGTGTGCAGCAACGTTCTGGCTCCCGGAACTTTGGTCGATGTGCCGTCCGGGAACGCGGTCGTGAACGGCATTCCCGTCACTGTCGCACCCACTTAGAAGCCTCAGTCGTGAACCGTGACCTTGACCATCTGCAGTGGAGTCACGGGTCGATCGCCGGCACCCGTCTGGGCCGACTCGATCTTCTTGATGACGTCCATGCCGCTGGTCACTTTGCCGAACACGGGGTGCTTGGACGGCCCCGCGCTGAACCAATCGAGGTAGGCGTTGTGCGCCGTATTGATGAAGAACTGGCAACCGCCGCTATTGGGACGGCCGGTGTTGGCCATCGATAGCGTGCCGGGCTCGTTGGAGAGCTTGGCGTTCTCGGGGTGCTCGTCCTCGATGGTGCCATTCGGGCTGTCCCCAGTGCCGGCGCGCGGGCTGTTGGGGTCGCGGCTGTGCGGACACCCAAACTGAATCATGAATCCGTCGATGACTCTGTGGAAGTGTAGACCGTCGTAGAAGCCGCTCTTGGCAAGCTCTATGAAGTTGCCCGCAGTGACGGGCATCAGGTCGGTGAACAGCTCGATTTCGACGTTGCCGAGCGAGGTTTCAAGCGTTGCTGTCGGGTTAGCCATGGCGGAGGCCTATCAGCTTTCTATCGCCCCTGCACCTAGAACGAGGTCACCGTGAGGCCCTGCGTCGTCGCACAGTCCCCCGTGGTTCCGCATTGCGGCGCATCGTCTTTTCGAGTCAGCGCCACGGCAACCCCAGCCCCAACGCCGACCACGACAATCGCGCCGATCATGACCCAAAACCCGGGTCGCTTGACGAAGGGCTTCCGGTCGTCCTGAGGCGCTTCGGCAGTCGAAACGCCCGTTGGCGTGATCGCCAGCGCTGGAGACGCGGCGGGGGTGTGTGGCTGCAACGCAATCGTGTAGGCCCGTCGACTCCCGCGAGCAACCTGCACCTCG
>JBGUEF010000258.1:0-5280 GCA_041821485.1 Deltaproteobacteria bacterium | reverse complement strand
CGGCGTCGAAGGCAAGGACTACGTCGTGCACGACGGCGACGTCATGCACTTCCGCTTCAACGTCTAGTGTGCGGATCTTTTCTCTCGCACACTAGGGGCTTACGTGCCTTCGAGGGGGTCGAGGATGTTTACCTCGATGAGGAGGTATTCGTTGCTCCCGTGATTGTCGACGTGCCAAAGAAGCTGGGTGCCTGCGGGGTAGTCCCTGGGAGCCTTCCAGATAGCGCTCAGGAACTCCCACTGAAACGGGATAGGGACTCGCTCATCGAACACGAGTTCATCACCGATGACGAAGCTCATTCGAGCCTCGCCGTTCGGTACCGGGGCGGTGAGGTCGTCGTGATAGGTCCGAACCTCGATCTGATCTCCTGCATGGATCGCCCGCAGTGAGGGCTGCTCGAGCGTAAGCCAGTCGCAGAGGGTAATCCGATCGTCCGGCATCCTCGTGTACACGGCCAGCACCGTATAGGCCGGCGGGAAGCACTCGGGAACATACGACGCGACGCAGGTTGAACCCTCTTCGAACGTCACGCACTCGCCGTCCGGCCACGGATACTCAGAGTCTGAGCAGCCGATGGGGTCTAGCTCGCACTTAGAGCCCTCGGGCGGGGCGCCGAAGATCTCGCTTCCGTCACTGCTGGGCAACCACTGCGTGTTGTCGACGAGAGGCCCCAGATCGCTTGCGGCGCTGCTGCTGCTGCCGCCACAGCCCGAGAGAGCGCCGAGGCAAAGTGCTAGGGCAATTCGGTTACGCATTCCGCCTCTGACCATAGGTTCCGGCCCGGAGCCTGGCTAGCTCTGGCGCGGAACGCTGACCCGAATCATGACGTCGGGCTTCACCTTCAGGGCCCCGAGTGCCGCCGAGAACGGCTTGATGCCGAAATCCGGCTGGTGGAGCTTGAGCTCGGTCACCCAGCGGTCGCCGTCCGCCCGTACACTGGTCTGGATGTTGCGCGATTTGCCGTGCATCTGAAGCGTCCCCTCGACGGCAAACCCCTCGCCGCGTTCCACGACGTTGGTCGAGTCGAATCGAATCTCCGGATGCTTGCGTGTCCGCAACACATCCTTGGTGACGTTGTCGTAGATCTTCTTCTTGTCACCCTTGCTCAGCGTCGAGGGATCGTCGCGTCCGTGGATCTGCGCGCACACGACCTGGATGCTGCTCGGGTCGAACGTGGCTTTGATCTCATGGGTCGCATCATCGACCTCGATCGAAAACCGCTCGACTTGCAGCTTCAGGTCGTGAGCAAGCCGGGCCAAGAGCCCGTCCTTCAATGAGAACAGGAGACACTCGGAATTGTAGGCATCGTACCTGGCCATCGTCGGCGATGTAGCTCACCGCCGAAGAATCGGCCAGTTTGTTTACAGTACTATTACAGTCACGGTGTCTTGACGTAGTACGAGCCTAGAAGGAGAAACATTTCCTCTTCGGTCGTGACGCCACCGCCCGCTGCGCACGCATCGCAAATGCCGCCATCCCCACACACCGTGTCGTCGCCATCGCAGAGCATGCCCTCATTCGGACCACCCAAGCAGGTGCGCTCCTCCGGAACGCAGCCACAAGTGGCGATGTCGATGCCGAACGCTTGAGCAGCCCCGGCAATCGAATCTATGAAATCGCAGGTCTCCGCCTCCGGCTTCGTCGACTCGCGGCGCACCTCCGGCGAGTTGGTCTCCCCGTTGTCGTAGACCGCGCAGTATTTGAATGTGCGATCTTCAGCGACGTTGCTGTCGAAGCTGAGGATCTCGTCGTCGATGAAACGCTGATAGAGCGGATCGGCGTAGTCGAAGCTGATGTACTCCGGCTCCCGATCGTTCGGCAGGCAGTCCGGGTCCTCTGCGTGGCAGATGTCGTTCGGCGGATACCAAGTGCGGAACTGCTTGCCAAATCGGTGGGTATGCGAGCTCAGCGTGAGCAGCTGTCCGTGCTGCGGAATCGTGAAGGTTCCGCAAATTTCCTTAGAGGAGAAAGCCTCGATGCGGCCCATTCCAAAGAGATCGTCCGCATCGAAGATCTGTTGGCGAGGGTAGACCGACTCCTCTGCGGCCGCGAACTCGAGATTCATCCACTGCTCGACCGAGGTGTCACTCTGCGTGAGATTGAACGCGTGGCTGTCCCAAACTACGAAGCCTTTGACAGGCATCACGGAAAACACGTTCGGCGGGTACTCTTCGCGGAACGTGGCTTCCTGAGCGGTGGCCAAGTTGATACGGACCTCTGCCTGACCGAACAGTCCCGCTGGAGTGCCCATCTGTGGGGGGCCGTTCGCGTAGAAAATGCACGCCACCGTGGTTTGGGGAGCGGTGGCGCACTGGCCGCGCTCGCCACATTCGTCGCTTCCCGGCGTGCAACTCGTGCCGGAATTGGCCCCGCCTAGGCAGGTCCAGTTCTTCCAGGAGCTGTGCATCGGATCCCACTGCTCGGGGTTAGCCTCGGGCGGGACGTAGAACTCGACGATGCTGTGGTGAGACTGCGGATCCTGCGCCAGCAAGACCTTGTTGTATGCGAAGCAGTCGCGGTCCGGACCACCTTGCTCCGGGCCGCATGGAACCTTGAAGTCCTCGGGGATGCTGGCGGAGTAGTCGTAGTACGTAACGAAGCAGACCTCGCCTTCCTGCTCGGCCGGGACATCCCATCCGCCGGAATAGAACTGAACCCCGTGATCGGCAGCGGGGGGAGGAAGCGGCTGAATCTTGTTGGGCGCGAAGTCGCCCTGGAGATCACAAGAGGCGTACTGCTCAGAGCCCACGACGATGCCAGTCTCGGGAGCGCCGCCTCGGATCCATGCGCGGAGCAAGCCGAGGTCATCCTCGCTCAAGACGCCCGGGCCGGTAGGCATTGCGCCGCCGGAGATGCCGAGGCGAGCAAGTTCGAAGCCTTCGGTCTTTGCAGCGACCTTTTGGTAGAGCAGGCTGAGGTCCTGCTCGGCTGGAAAGACGCGCACGAAGTCGCCTGAGGTCGCCGCGACGTTGACCAGGCTGGCGTACGCATTCTCCGGCCGGAGGTCGAGACCGCCCGCGAGCGGCGCACCACCATGGCAGGCGGCGGCGGTGCATCCCTGCGCCTCGAAGACCTGCTGCTGGACCTGGGCGAACGTGCTGTCGGCGTCGCACTTCGTCGCCGTGCCAGTGGAACTGTCAGATCCACATGCCACGACGAACACCGCAGCAAAGGCTGCGATCGCGCATTGAACGGGTTTCATGAATCACTCCAAACGGGGTCTTAAGCCAAAACTAGGACCGGATTGTTTATGATAAGATTATCGGCGCAAGTGAAGAACGTGAGGGGTGCTCATAATGATACGCTCTGGGCGCCGCAATTCATCCCTTAGGGCGAAGGTTCTTCAAGATAGAAGGACCCCAGCGGGAGGAACATCTCATCATCGGTGGTCACGCCGCCGCGCAGAGGGCAGGCGTCGCACAGGCCGCCCTCGCCGCAGACCGAGTCATCGCCATCACAGGGCTCACCCTGATTGTCGCCGCCGAAGCAAGCTCGCTGCTCCGGGGCGCAGCCACAGAATGCCAATGGGAAGGAGCACGCCGGGGTATTCGGCTTGGTAGACTCACGCTTCACCTCGAGCGGATTGTCAGCGCCGTTGTCGTAGACCGCACAGGCCTTGAAAGTGCGGTCCGCCACAGTGGCCGAGGAGTAGCCGTTCGGTGGGTCGTAGTAGGTGTACACCGGGTCGTCGTAGATACGACTTTCGTACTCGGCCTCGTTCTCAGGCGGAAGACAGTTGTTCCCCGCTCGGCACGGCTCGTTGGGCGGCAACCAAATTCGGAAGAGCTCGCCGCGCACGTGCATGTGGGAGCTGAGCGTCAGCAGCTTTGAGTACTGCGGGAGCGTCCAAGTCGTGCAGATCTCGCGCTTCTGGAAAGGTGCCACGGAAGTCATCGCGAATATGTCGTCGGCCTCGAAGATTTGATGGCGCAGCCACTGGCGCTCTGACTCGGGCGCAAACGTGAGGTTCACCCATTGCTCAACCGTGGTCGCCTTCTTCGTCAAATTGAACCCATGGCTGTTCCACGAAACGAAGCCCTTGAGCGGCAAGATCGAGTAGACGCCGGCAGGCGGTAAATCGATGAACGTCGACTCCTGTGCTCCCGAAAGCTGCACCTGCGTCCCGCTCGGACCGCCGACGCCCCCGCCCAATCCGAAGTTCTGGGGCGCGTGGGGATACAACACGCAGGCGACCGAGGTGATCGCCGGCGTTGCACACTGGCTTCGCTCACCGCAGGCACCTTCTGCCGCCGGGTCGCAACTCTGTCCGGCCTTCTCGCCGCCTAGACACTCCCAAGGTCCCCAGTCGCCACCGTTCGGGTCGGACTCCGGGGTGTAGACGTTGATGATGCTGTGGTGGGATTGGCCATCCTGGGCGAGCTCGTTGCGGCGGAATGCAAAGCACTTTCGGCCCTCGCCAAACTCGTCACAGTCGACCACGTACTCCGCGGGCACCTGGTCGGTGAAGTCGTAGTAGCTCGCAAAGCACACCTCGTCCTCGGCCTCCGCATCGAGCGGCCAAGCGCCCGCGTAGAACTGCACGCCTTCGTCGGCGTCGGGGGGCGGGAGCGGATCGATCTTGTTCGGGTCCGGATCAAAGGTGCCGTCGCAGCCAAGGAGCTCCAGCGTTCCACCGACGATCGAATCCGACGGTGCGCCCGCCCGGATCCAAAGCCGCATCGCCTCGAGCTGGTCGGCGGTCAGCGGGTCAGCGCCGACCGGCATGGCCTGGCCTAGACTCCCGAGGTCCGTGCCTTCGGTCGCTGCTGCGAGCTTGTGGTACAGAAGACTGCGATCCTGGTCACCTGGGAAGACTCGCTCGATCGAAGGATCGATCATGCTCGGTTGTCGTATCAGAGCATCATACGAAGCGTCTGCGCGAAGATCGAGATCGCCAAACATCTCGTTGCCGTGACAGGTGCTCGCAGTGCAGCCCTTGGCTTCGAACACGGTCGCCTGAATGGCATCGTAGGTGCTGGCGTAGTCGCAACTCTTGGGGGCGGTGTCGCCGCTCGAATCGGAGCCGCCGCACGCCGTGAGCAAGAGGGCAGCGAGCCCGCCGAAGACGAGCATGTGCGGGATGGGTTTCGGCATTGGTCGTATCGTCCAGGTAAGCGCGAAGAAAAACGTAGGCTCATCAATTGACGGACAGCCGCAATCCACGCAAGTCTTGGGCCGTCGACTGGGAGTATCTGGAATGCCGCTCGAGACCCTGTTCAAAGCCGCCAGCTACGCTGTGATTCCGTTCTGGCTGCTATTGATGGCGGCGCCACGCTGGT
>JBGUEF010000257.1:0-5295 GCA_041821485.1 Deltaproteobacteria bacterium | reverse complement strand
GACGGCGCCCGCACTGATGCCGAACATCATGTCGAAGTCGTTCACGCCGCAGTTGGTGAGGCAATCGTCGAGGCACTTGAGAACGCCCATCTCGTAGTAGATGCCGGTAATGCCTCCGCCCGAGGCGCAGATCGCCGTCTTCCCGATCCGGCGGGAGCTGGTGAGGTCGACGGCACAGCGAAGGACGCGCTCGGCAAAAGCCTCGTCACTCGACCAGGCGGGCACCCCCTCCTGGAAGTCTTGTCGAAGCACGTAGCGAACCCCTACGGCGCCGAGCTCGACGATCAGATCGTCGAGACGACCCATGTCCGGACCGGACACCAGCACCACGATTCGGTGGAATCCATAGCGTTGCTCGACGTCTTCGGCGTGATCGAGCGCCTCGAGGAGTTGCCGAATCTCGGCCACGCGGGCTTCGAAATTCTCGCACCAGCGAAGGTCGACGAGCAGAAGGTTCACATACGCCGACCGAAGGGCGTCCGTCGCGCCCAAGGTGTCCCAGACCGGCACGACCTCGACCTCGTGGCCCCGCGTTCGAAGGACGGGGTAAATCTCCGACCGCAGGCGCTCGGTCCCGGGCGCCGCGCTCATGTCATTGACTAGTGATTCGAAGCACTGCAGGCCCGAGCCGACGTACAGCAAGCGCTTCCGCTTGCTGCCGGGCTCATACTGACAGGGAACATCGCGAGTCATGACTGCCGACTTACGACTTCAGGGTAGCACTCAGAAGTACTTGATGCTGAGATCGATGATGGTTTGCTTGAGCTTGTTGAAAGGCGCCATCATCAGCTCGATCGCACTGAACGGCAGCACCTGCTTGAACACTCCCCGTGGGTTCGAGAACGCCTCGAACCCGAAGAAGCCGTGGCCCTTGCCGATGCCACTATTGTTCGAGCCGCCAAATGGAAGATTGTTCTGGAAGAAGTGCATCACGCTGTGGTTGATGCAGGTTCCGCCCGCGCGAGTGTTCTGAATGATGCGATCGATGTTGCCCTGGCTCCGACTGTAGATGTAGAGCGTAAGCGGCTTTTCCTTCGAATTGATCATGTCGATCGGCTCGTCCAAAGAGGTGTAGCCGTAGACCGGCAGCACGGGCCCGAAAATCTCCTCGGTCATCACGGCAGCGCTTGGGTCGACGCCGGTCAAGACGGTCGGTTCCACGTAATCCTCGCTGCCTTCGGTGCGGCCACCATATTCGACGGTCGCGCCTTTTTGCTTGGCATCCTCGATGTAGCCGGACAGCCGCTGGTAGTGCCCATTGTTGACGATTCGGGCGTAGGAATCGGACCGGCGAGCATCGAGACCGTAGAACGACTCGATGTTCTCTTTGAGCTTCGCGAGGAACTCGTCCTTCTTGCTCTCGTGCACGTAGAGGTAGTCCGGCGCGATACAAATCTGGCCATTGTTGGTGAACTTGGCCCATGCGATGCGGCGGGCGGCAGCGTCGACGCTAGCCGTCTCGTCGATGATGGTCGGTGACTTACCGCCGAGCTCTAGTGTCACCGACGCCAGATGCTTCGCGGCCGCCGCCATCACGACCTTGCCGACCGCCGGGGAACCCGTGAAGAAGATGTGGTTGAAGGGGAGCGCCAGCAACGAAGTCGAGGTCTCGATGCCGCCCTCGACCACCGCGACTTCGCTCTCGTCGAACACCTCTTCAACGATGCTCTTGGTGACCGCGGAGGCGTGAGGGGTGTGCTCCGAGGGCTTGATGATGACGCAGTTGCCCGCCGCAACCGCGGACACGAGCGGCCCGAAGACGAGGTTGACCGGGAAGTTCCACGGCGCGATGATCAGCGCAACGCCCTTGGGCTCGTAGTGGATGTAAGAGCTGCTACCGAGCAGCGCCAGCGGTGTCTTGACGCGGTGCGGTCGCATCCATTTCGCAACGTGACGGACCGCGTGCTTGATCTCACTCGTGACGGGGAAGATTTCCGTGAGATCGACCTCACTCGGGTGCTTCCGATAGTCAGCATAGAGCGCGTCGCGAATGTCTTGCTTGCGCGCCAGGATCGCTTTGTGGAGCCGCTTCAGCTTCTCCTTGCGCTCCCGGGCAGTGGTTTTCGCGACGGTATACTGATGAGATTGCTGGAGCTTGAAGATCCGAGCGATCTCGGCCGTTCCCGCGTCGAAGCCCGGCACCAACGCCGACGCTTCCTGTGATCCGTTCGTATGCACCTCGGTGCCAACCTGAGCTGTGGACTGCGACATCTTCTCAACCTTCGAAAAAGACAGGGGAAAGAGCATGCGTGGGGGCGGTTTGCCTTGTCAAGCAGTGACCTCCGCCACGATCTGCTCCGACACGTCCCAAAGCTTGGCGGCCATCGCGTCGTCGCGGCCATGACGGCTCGGCCTCGCGACATTGCTGTCGGAGAAGTACTTGCCAGCCACGCCTTCGACATTCGGATGCACCGCGAGATAGCACTGCGTCGCGGCGCCCTCGCCGACGCTCTTGAGAACCAGCGGGCCTCCGACCGCAAGCGCACCTCTCACGATTGGATTCATGCTTCGGGTCAGGCCGGTGTGAATCACGCCTGGGTGCAGGCTGTTCGCCGTCTTGCCAGTACCCTCGAGCCGCTTCGCCAGCTGGTTGGCGAAGAGCAGGTTCGCCAGCTTGGACTGCCCATAGTTCGCCCAAGCGCCGTACTCGCGCTCGCCGCTGAGATTGTCGAACTGGATGCCCTCGGACGGGGCACGGTGGTGGGCGTCACTGCTCACCATCACGACGCGCCCTCTATCGGTCAGGCTGTCGAGAAGCGCCGTCACCAGGATGAAATGCCCGATGTGATTGGTGAAGAACTGAAGCTCGTAGCCGTGCTTCTGGTTGAGCCTGGGCAGCGCCATGATGCCCGCGTTGCAGATGATCGCGTCGAGCGGGCGTCCGAGCTTGATCACTTGCGCAGCGCACGCCTGAACGGACGCGGGCTCGGACAGCTCGCAGCCCACGGGCGTCGTCTCGCCACCCACGTCATCACAGGCCGCCTGCGCCTTTTCGACCGTGCGGGCCGCGGCGATGACGTGCACGCCACGCTTCGCGAAAACGCGAAGCGACTCCTTGCCGATGCCGGAGTTGCAGCCGGTCAGCAGAATCGTACGCCCGCCCAGGTCGAGCCTAGACGTGACGTCCTCTGCAGTGCTTCCATAACCAAAGCCGCTTGGGCCTTTGCCTTTGAATATTGCCAACAACGACATGACGACCGTTCCTCCTGAGAACCTAGGACTCGCGGTCTCTAGAGCCCGCTCATAGCCCTGTACAGGCGTCCACGTCGATGCAGTTCTCGAGGGCGCAATCGATGCACTCTTCGGACCCGCTGTCGGCTGCGCACGGGGCTAGGCAGAACCCCACCGAGCAGGCCGCGATGGAGCCATAGCAGCTCGTGCAGGCGACCGAGACCCCGGTCTGGTCGGACATGCAACTAGCGATGCAGTCGCGAAGCGCGTTTCGCCCATCCTCGCCGCCGGCAATCGCCGCACCGATCTGGTCCGCGCACTCGTTCTGCGTGCAACCGCCAGTGAGCCCGCTCACGACGGCGATGCCACCCTGGTCGTCAGTGGCGAGCACCTCGAGCGCTGCTCGGTCTGCATCGTTCACGCACTGATCATAGGGCTGCAGCACGCTTCCGCCGCCACCTGAGCCGCCGCTGCCGCCCGCGCCACCTACTGTGCTCTCGCTCGCGATGAAGGCTTGCAGCCCTTGGAACTGGAACATGATGCTGAACGAATTGCAGAGGCCGCTGTCGGCGTCGTAGTCGCCGTCGGCAAACTCCGCCATGCCAGCCTCGAACTGCTCGATCGTGAAGTTCGCGGCATTGCCGTTCTGAGTCGTCGGCGTCCCGATGATGTCGCGGATGTTGGCGACGTCCCATTAGCCGGATACGGTCCCTTCGAACGTGCCATCCCCGAGCTCGATCCGCAGCCAGCTGTCATGGATGAGCATCTCGTCCCGGACGATCATGATGTCGACCGGGAAGCGAAGGTCGATCGGGCCAGCGATCAGCACGCCATCGACGACAGCTCCCGGCACCTCGCCGCTGTGATACCGGGCGTCCGGGTGAATGCTCAGGGTGGCGCCGGGCAGCACGGAATTATCGGTGCCCAGAGCTGGCGAGTCCTCGCTGCCGAAGATCTGCACCCGCACATCGTCGTCGTTCTGTGAGTCGTCGAGGCCCTGGACTTGCAGCAGAATCGTCATCGACCCGTTCTTGACTGCACCGCTGATCACACCGTCGACGAGCTGCCCCTCTCGAAAGCCCCCGAAGACGTACTTTCCATCTTCGCGCATGTCCTCGTTGCGGATGATGTCGAGGAAGCCGTAGTCGATACCCGGTTGCTGATCGGGCCCCAGGAAGTCGTCGTGGGCGCACTCGTCCGCCGCCGGCGAATCGCTGCTCGACACCCGGTCGTCCAGATCGAACCCATCGAGGCTGGTATCGGGATCGGCCGGGTAATAGAAGCCAAAGGAGGTGGCCACGAAACCGAGCCCGGGCAAGACGAGAGCGCCGCCTGGTCCACCTGTGCGATCGACGCCTCCGGTTCCATTCGCCTCGCCGGAAATGTCCCCGCTACCACAGCCGATCGACGCGAGGCTCAGGCAGACGCAGGCGAGCAGCGTCGGGGATTTCAAGCGATTCATTCCAAGCTCTCCGGGAAACACCGCGAGGCTACGACAATCACCCTATCGGCACAACGGGAAGGACAGGCCGAAAACGTTGGAATTCCCGGTCAGTTCGCTGGGATTGGACCCAGTGTGGTGTAGCCGTTGTTGAGGGCTTCGACGTCGTTCTCGGGATCTTCCAGCATGGATTCGCAATCCTGCGGGTCGAGGGCGCCCGCGGAGCTCTCGGCCATTGGGACCTCGAGCAGGCCCCGAATCGAACCTGTCTCGCAGCTTGGGATGTTGAGGTTATCGACCTCCTCTGTCGTCACCGTGCCCGCCGCAAGCGCGCCCCGATGCGCGGCGAGCCACGCAAGCACAGCCTCAACACCGGCGGGATAGTCGTACTCAGCGTCTGGCGCGGGCCTGCCCTGCGAGGAAGCAAGCGCTGGGATGCCCTGGTCGCGCGCTGCAGTCTTGGCGGCGCCCACCGTGCCGGAGACCGCAGTGGCGATGGGCGCGCTCACATTCTGACCCTGGTTGATACCTGAGATCACGACGTGCGGAAGACTGCCCGCCTCGTAGAGCCCATTGGCCGGATCGAGGGCATAGTTGACGGCGTCTGCGGGGCAGCCGTCGACGGCCGTCGCCGGGTAACCACTCTGGGTGGTCTCCTCTGTGGCGTTCCCCGTGCCGCAGTC
>JBGUEF010000256.1:0-5302 GCA_041821485.1 Deltaproteobacteria bacterium | reverse complement strand
CACGTTGTCCCACTTGGCGCCCATTTCGATCGGGTTCTCAACCGGGCCCGCGGCTTGCTCCTGTAGGTCTTTCGCACGCCCGTCCCAAAACTGAACGAAGTTGTATCCAGCGTTCAGCACCGAGGGCGAATTGATCGGGCCCACTTGGCCCCGGATCCCAGTCGAGGTCTTGCGCGGTTCCGCGCCGCCGTGATCCAGCATGTGGCATGTGGCGCACGACAGCGTCCCGTCGCCGGAAAGCGCGGTGTCGTGAAAAAGGCTCCTTCCGAGCAACACCTTCTCCATGTTGACGTTGACGGAGTTCGGGAGCGGCTGGATCGGCTCAACAGGAGCGACCGCCGGTTTCTCCTCGTCGACGGCAGCCGTTTCCTCAGCCGCCGGAGCAGGAGTTTCTTTCTTGGTGCACCCCATGGCCGCGACGGCGGCGAGGATGATGAGAGCCCACTTCATCTGAGACATGCGGCGCACGCTAGCAGCTGGGGCGCGAGGGGGCACCCGCTGCTATGCTCCGCGCCGTGACGAACAGACGCAGGGTGTACTTAGCCAGGCACGGAGACGTGTCTTATTTCGGGGCGGGCGATGAGCTCGGAAACGAGGACCCGCCGCTGAACTCGACGGGTAGGGCCCAAGCCGAGGCGCTGGGTCAGCTCCTAGCCGGCGCGCCAATCGACTTGGCCGCGTGCACGGGACTGCAGCGCACCCGCCAAACCGCAGAGCTTGCGATTGGGTCACGACCCCTCGAGATCGCGGTCGTCGAGGACCTCAGAGAAGCGAAGACAGGCACCTTCGAGGAGGTCGAGTCCGCCGAAGAGATGGAGGCTATGTTCGTCGGAGCATTCGAAAATGCCGAGGTGCCCGGGGCGAGCTTTCTCACCGGCGAACCGTACGCAGACCTCTGGGCCCGGGTGGCTGCCGCATGGCAGGCGTTGCTGGCCCGTGATGACTGGAGCCAAGCGTTCGTAGCCGCTCACGGGGTCGTCAATCGAACCATCCTGGCGCAAGCGCTGGGTGCCGGCCCGCAGATCTACCGGCGACTCGAGCAAGACATGGGTTGCCTCAACGTCCTAGACATCGATGGTGAAGGGCCGGACGCTCGCGTGGCGTACGTCCGCTTGGTGAACTTCACCCCGTACAATGCGACCAAGGCCGGAATGCACGAAACGACGCTCGAAATGCTCTGGCGGCAGTTCGTCGACGAGTAGTCGTCGCGCTAGGAAGTCGGCTAGTCGGCGCACTCGAGGGAGCGATAGGCCCCCTTGTAGTAGACCAGCGGCTCGGCATCGGTCGCATGGACGGCCTCGACCTTTCCGACGTAGATTGTGTGGCTTCCCTCCCGATGCGCGCTCGAGACCCTGCATTCCAACGAGGCGAGCGCTTCGTCGATGAGGGGTGCGCCGGTCTGCCCCTCGGTCCAGCCCACGCGCTCCAGTCGCGAATCCTCGTACTTCGACGAGGCGAATACGTTGGACACGTCCTTCTGATGCGCCGCGAGAATGTTCACCGCAAACACCCCCCCCTCCTCGATGATGCCGTGGGTGGTCGAGGATTGATTCGCGCATACGAGCACGAGGGGCGGGTCTGCTGAAACGCTCGAAAAGGCGGATACGGTCATCCCGTGCACCTTGTCGCCGGAGCGTGAAGTCACCACCGTCACGCCGCTGGCCCAGCCTCGGAGCGCCTTTTTGAATGCATCTTGATCGATCGGCATCGCGTAGTTCCTCAGGTTTCCGGTCGCAGGCCACCCTGGTTTCGGCCTGCGAAGCGGTCATTCCGCCGCTGCGGCTATACCTTGCTGGGTCTAGGCAAGAATAGAACGTGTTTCAAGTGGACGCCGGGCTGTCACCTTCTCGAAATTGGGCTAGTTTCCGCCCCCTATGGCCGAACAGGCGTTTCTAAAGGGGATCCAGGCCTACTGGGATGCCCTCGGTCAACCAGGCGAGCCGCCCGAGCTCGGCGAGTCTCGCATCGATGCTTTCGTCGATCTCCTGCACCTTACTTCGAGCGCCGAGCACGGATTCCAGTTGCTGGACTTGATCGACTCTTCGTACGGAGGCATCGCCGTTGGCGATGATAGTCGTCCGTGGCGATTGCATTGGGCGCTCCAAGTCGCAGAGGTCGAGCCGTTCGTCGTCCCGGGCCTCGAAGGAATGATCTTCTTGGCGGACACGATTGCGGATCCGGAGGGCCATCATCGTGTCTACACGATCAAGGATGGAATGCGCGGCGACCTCGAGTTCGCAGACCTCACAGGCGTGCTCCGGTGGATGACCGCCCAGGTGCGACACGCAAAGGGTGAGCACGACGACACTGCGCTCCAAGAGATCCAAAGCGACGCATCGTCACTACTGGACGACGAGTGGGAAAAAGGACCCACGTCGGCCCTCTACATCGTGGAGGAGCTTCTCGACACGCCGCTGTACGAGGCATGGGATGCAATCTCTCGCGGCCAATGGCCTCTCGTCGAATCCGACGGCAGCAAGCCGTCGGTCGACCGCGAGGACGGATGGCAACGCCGCTTGTCGCTTTGGCTCACGCGTAGATTCCTCGCGACCCGCACTCTCGAGTTGCCAGAGGAGATCGGCGTGTCGGACATGGACGCAGTTCACCGTTCGCTGGTCGAGCATCTGATCGACTTCGAGCAGGCGATCCATGCCGGCGACGTTCCGAGAATCGTCGAGGACACTGCAGTAGGCGAGGATGAGAAGCTCGCCGGGATGGCGCTCGCTTGGATGGAACGGCACGACGGTTGGCGTACGGCGGCCAGCGTCCCGGCACCAGACGAAGAGGATGAGTTCGTCGACGAGCCACCGCCGTTTCAGCACACGCCGTTTACGCGCAAGCTCTTGTCCGCCCTCTCGGTTTCGCTCGATCGCATGGTCGAGAAAGGTGACCTCGAGCTCGACCCGGACCGCAAAGACGCCCTGCTGATCGAGCTCGTCACTGCCGGCTCGGATGCGCGGTCGGTCAAGCACATGCTCAAGAAGATCACTTCGGCGCTGGTCGACTCCGAGCATGTCGAAGAGATCTACCCGACCGACAACAAAATTCAGGATTGGCTGAGAGAAGACCTCGGGGGATGATCGAGCCGCCCGGCACGCAGCTGTGGGCCGACATTCGGTGGGGCGACGGTTGGCGCGTGCAGCGCCGCTGGGATGGCCAGGCGAGCCGATTACTCAATCCCGCAGGCCGCATCGTGCGCCGCGGCTCCACGCCAGAGTGCGAGGGCGCTCTCGAAGTAGCCAGCCCGGCCGTGGCTCCCGCGGATCACCTCGTCATCTTGTTGCATGGTCTCGGCCGAACCCGCCGTTCCCTCGCGCGTTTGGACCGAGGTCTGGTGGAAGCTGGATTCACGACCGCGCGACTCGACTACCCGAGCACCCGCAAGCCCATTCAGGAACACGCGGCGACGGTCGCCGAGTTACTCGACCATCTGCCCACCCCCCGAAAGCTCTCGTTCGCCTCCCATAGCCTCGGTGGCCTCATCGTCAGACAACTCCTCAACTACGATTCCGCGTGGCGTGCGTCGATTGAACGGATCGTGATGGTGGCGCCGCCGAACCAGGGCGCCTCGCTCGCCGCCTCGCTCGACAAAGGCAATGTGATGCGGGGCATCCTCGGCCCGTCGTTCGGTCAGATCGCCGAAGGGTTTGCGACGGCGCTTCCTGTTCCGGAGGTTCCGGTGGCGATCTTCGCTGGAGACGTTGCGGGCGTGACTGGCGACGGGCTGGTATCGGTCGAGGAGACCCGCCTCGAGGGCGCGAGCGAGCACCACGTCGTACCCGCGATTCACACGTTCCTCATGAACCACCCGGCGGTGATCCGAGGGGCGATCTCGTTCCTAACTCGCGCCCCAGATCGCTGACGAAGGTCGCAGCAGGCCCGACTCCCGGTCATGGCGCGCCCCTTCGCGATCGGCTTCCAACAGCAGAGGCCCGTCCAGGTCGACGTACTCCACACGGGGCGTTAGCAATAACGCCGGCTCGACGGCGAGCGAGGTGCTGACCATGCACCCGACCATCACCTCCAGGCCCAAGCGACGAGCTTCCCCGACACAGTAGAGCGCCTCCGTGAGGCCTCCGGCCTTGTCGAGCTTGATGTTCACCATGTCGTACTTCCTGTCGACATCGGAAAACGAATGGCGATCGTGAAATGCTTCATCGGCGCAGATCGGAAGGCTGCGCTCCAGCCCCCGGAGAGCGGCATCATTGTCAGCCGGCAGTGGTTGCTCGACCGCAGACACACCGAGCTTCGGCAGCGAGGGAAGCCATGCGGCGAGTTGCTCCGCCGACCAGGCCTCGTTCGCATCGACCAGTAACTCGGCCTCGGGCGCGGCCTCATGCACGGCTGCGATGCGGTCTAGATCCGCGCCGCCGTCCACTTTGACCTTGATCACTGGCGCAGTTGCGAGCATCGCGGCCGCGGCCTTCATCCTCTCGACGGTGTCGACGCTCACCGTGCGCATCGTGCGCACCTCGTGAACCGCGCCGCCGAGGCCCGCCAGCTCCCAGACCGGCTTGCCCGCACGCTTGGCCTCCAGCTCCCAAAGCGCGCAGTCGACTGCGTTTCGCGCTGCACCTGCCGACATCGCCCGCACCTGCGCACGCGCGTTGGAGCGGTCCAAACCGCGGCAGCCTGCCTCGATTTCGGAGCGGACCGAGTCGATCGACTCGCCATAGCGGGCATACGGCACGCACTCCCCGCGCCCAACCCAGTCGTGATCATGCAGCTCCAGCACCACGACTTCGGCCGCAGCACGAGCGCCGCGCGCGATTCGAAATCCACCTCGAATCGGCCACGATTCCGCTCGGACCAGCGCCTTCACGGCACCGAGCTACTCTTCGACTGCGTCGTCGATGCCGGTAGCTTCTTTGATCGCCTTGGGGCTCAACGTCTTGCAAACGAACACATGAACGTCCCAGAGGTCGCGCGGGCGCTGCCCAGCTTCCTGTAGAAGCTCCATCGTCTTCTTGGCAGCTTCCAGGAACTGCGTGTACGTCGTGGCGTTCGGCGTCGTGTCGTACTTGGGATCGATATCCAAGATCAGCGCTTGCTTCTTGAAGAAGGTCGGCTTTACGAACAGATGATCGGCCGGGTAGACCAGTGCAGCGAGCAAGGTCGACAGCGGCCAGGTGGCACCGTCTTCGACGTCGAGCGCAGCCACGAACGAGTCGAAGCGAATCGAGAACGTCCGCTCTCCGTAGAGCAGCTCCCGAAGCGCCATCGCCACCGTCTCGCGCGTTTCCTCCGGAAGGTTCTTGAAGCGAGTCGCCTCGGCCTTCTGAGTCGTGCTCTTCGTGCTGGT
>JBGUEF010000255.1:0-5302 GCA_041821485.1 Deltaproteobacteria bacterium | reverse complement strand
ACCGAGGAGGTAAGCCGACCAGAAGCGAAAAGATCCGTGCCCTAGACGCCCCCGCAGGGAACGACTGAGAGGTACTCTTGTACCTCGCAGGGAGTGACCGAGGAGGTAAGCCGACCACGGGCGAAAAGATCCGTGCCCTAGACGCCGATAAACAGGCGTTGGCCGAAATTGCGCTCTAGCTTAGCGCCGAAGATCTTCGAAGCCGCGCCTTCGATGTCGTACTCGATGCGCTTGAAATGGAAGGACCGCGAGTCGCTGTCGTACACCGTGTAGCTTGCACGGTTGTCGTAGTCGCGAGGTTGGCCGACTGAGCCGACGCTGACGATGTACTTGGTGCCATCCTGTAGCGCGAAGTCTTCAGGCGGAAGCTCCTCGACCTCCCCGGGTCGGAGCCCAAACACCTTGCACAGGTGAGAGTGTCCGATGAACGTGATGTGACCGAGGTCCTTCAAGATCGGAAGGCACTCGGCGGCCTGGTCGGGCGCGAAGATGTACTCGAACTCTTCGAGGCGCACGGGCGAGCCATGGCACAGGTCGACGCCGATCGCCTCGAGGCGGTGCTTGTACGGAAGCTGCCTGAGCCAAGCCATGTTGTCGGACGTCAGCTCGCGCGCATGCAGGTCGAGCGCCTGACGGGCGGCCTCGTAGTAGTAGCTGTAGTCCATCCGGCCCGCGACCGCTGCGTCGTGGTTTCCAAGGATGGTGACCTCGGCGACGTCCCGGACGATGTCCGCGCATTCGTTCGGGCTCCCGCCGTACCCGACGACGTCCCCGAGACAGTAGTACGCATCGATATCCTCGCCGCCATAGGCTTCCATGACGGAGGACATCGCCTCTAGATTTGCATGTACGTCGCTAAATATGCCGAGCCGCATGATTGGTTCGCCAGTTACCCCGAATGCTCCATGGTACACGATAGCTCCTGCCCGGTCGAAGTCCCGTGCAGCGCACAAAGCCCTTTTAGCGCCTCGCGATTCGCCTGGATCTGGCCATCGTCGAGCCCTTGTACGGACGCGCCAGGCACGATTTCATCGAACTGCCGCGTGAGCGCAGCCACCAGCTCCTTGGCATCCGCAGCCAAGCCAAACCGCACGGCTTGAAGCACCAGCGAATTCGACATCGCCAAACCAAACCGCAGGGCATCGGCGACGACGCGGCGCCTCGATAGCTCGAATACCGTCCTCGGGACACTAACGACCATGAGCGCCTCTTCGATCCGCTCCGGAGTGCTCCAGGCCTCCAGGCGCTTCAGTCGGCGCAGTGCCTCAGTGGCGGTCGGCGCCTCGTTCTCGAGTACGAACGGGTGCTCGGTTCGATCGACCGGGATCGGGGCCGAACGGCACGCATCGACCGCCTCTTCCCAGCGTTCGGGGAAAGCCTGCGGAGCGAGCTCGGCGCGTCCGATGATCATCTTGGCGTTGGAGGCGCGTGGTGCTTCTAGGCGGAAGGAGCGCAGAAGCTGATGCCGGTCGCTGTAGACGACGACTGTCGCATGGAAGTCGCGCCGAAGGAGCTCCAGAATTCGGCCATCCACGGAGCGAACCGGGTTGAGATAAGCGCGTCGCACCGCGTCAGCCCTCGTATCGGTTAGGACGAGGATGCAAACCGGCAGCTGATCGACTGTCTTGAGCTGAACGAGGAGGTCGCTGCTCGCCTCGGAGAACGCGTCGTAGTCCTCCTCGCCAACTCGAACGAAAATCCAGAGCTCCTCGTCGTCGATCAGCGGCGCGAGCTCGGTGGACGCGCGATCCCAGAACTCAGCGGGTGGCAGCAGCCCCGCGAGGCGAGGGTAGTAGCTAGCTACAACCGGTGACGCGTCCACTGGCTCGAGCTCGGTGACGTCGACCTCGATGGCTTCCGAGTCTTCGACGTGGCTCGCAAGGCCGCGGCACCCGTAGACAATGGCGAAATGCCGGACGTAGTCCGGGACCTCCTCCTCGTGTTCCTTCATGAGCGAATCGAGCAGCTTGGCGCGCTCCGACAGCTCGCGACCACGGGCCCCGTGCGGAACTACCAGAACGAACTGCTGTGCCTCCGGGTCGTGGTAGATGAACGGCACATCGACGACCTCGCCGTCATCCAGCTGATGCAAGGTGCCCCCGAGTGCCGGCTGGCGGAGCTCCGGGTACTCCCCGACATTGACGACGCGAAAAACCTCGACCTCGAGAGGCGCACGACCAGCACGAAAAACGCGAACCCGCTCCGTACGGGTATGGCCCGAAGGCCCCGTGTAAGGCTGATGAGTCAACGAGGCACCTGACCCCCGAACTAACGCATTCATCGACCGATGGCCAGTTTGCCGAACCGGGCTATTGTGGGCTCACGATGACGACCAACACCGCCGTGGTGGACCTCACAGTGGCCTGCGTGACCTCGGTCAAGAACGCCTCCGGAATGGAGCTCGACCTGACCCAGGACACCCTTCCGATTCTCGACCACTATGCCGAGCTCATCGACTCGCCCCGCGACGAGATCGTGTCGCTCATGGCCCCAATGAGCGGCGCTTACTTCGGTGAGCTCCTGGTCCGCCAACTCGAGGACGGAGAGTGGGTGACCGACCCGGACGACTACACCGGTTGGCGGCTGCGCTTCGAGCGAACCTCGCTGACGTTCAATCCGATCGGCGTCGCCCTGGAGGTGCTTCTCGGACAAGACGTTCCCGACTGGGGCACCCATCTACAGGCCGCCCCGGAGGATCAGCTCCGCGTCGAGAAGGCGCTCGAAGTGTTCGGGGACGTGCGCGATCGCGACTACTACACCTTCACCATGCGCTTCGAAGCCATCGAGCAGGCGTATCTAGGTTTGCTGAATAATCCCGCAGGCATGGCCCCCCAGCCTTGACATGGGGCGGTCGGCCTCCATATTTGCCCAAGCTCCTGGAAACACACGAGTTTTCGAGCCTGGGCTGTGACGGATTCACTAACATCAGCAATCGAGCAACCGGCCTGTGGCGAGCTACTCACCACCGGTGATATGGCGCGCCTGAGTGACAGCACACTGCGCACGGTTCGGTTCTACCAGCAAGAAGGACTGATCGAGCCCGAGCGCCGCAGCGCGTGCGGCCACCGACTCTTTTCGGGACGTGAGTTGATGAAACTGCAACTGGCCCTAGACCTCCGTGAGGCCGGGCTGTCGCTGCAGAACATCAAGGATCTGTTTTGCCTCAAGTCCGACTGTGACTGTCCTGAAGAAGCCAGCCAACGGATGTCCCACGTGTTGACCGAACAGATCGACGCCATGCAACAAAAGATTGCAAAGCTCCGAAAGCTGCGAGAGGAGCTGACCGCGATGGTGTCCGTCCTGACAGAATGCCAGTCTTGTGATGAGGGCAACTTCCCCCTCGCCTGCGAGAAGTGCGACGTGCTCGGAAGCCCGCAGTTGCCGCGAGCGCTGCAAGTGCTCTGGCACGAGTCCGAGTAGAGGCTCGAATGGAATGGCAACCGAGCACTCCGCTGTCGGCTGAGGAGTTGGCCAGGCTTCCCGTGTTTCCCCTGCCGCGTGTCGTCTTCTTTCCGGGGACGGCGCTTCCGCTACATTTGTTCGAGCCACGGTACACGGAGATGATCGAGGACTGCCTCGACAGCGGCTGCACTGCAATGGCGGTGGCATTGCTCGCGCCAGGCTGGGAGGACCACTACGAGGCGAACCCGGCGATCTATGAAATCGCCGGCGCGGGTCGCATCGTTGCGCACCAACGCCAACCCGACGGTACACACGACGTCATCTTGCACGGGCTCAACCGAGTCCACCTGCACGAGCTCCTGAACGAAGGCCACGCCTATCGCTGCGCCCGCGCAGAACCGATCGAGGACTTTGGTGCTGCTTCGTCTTCCGATGTTCTCGCGATGATGGCTTGCGCAACGCGCGTTGCCGCGAAGGTTCGGGAGCGGCAGCCTGATTTCGCCTTGCAGGTCTCGGCCGAGCTCCGGCCAGGGCGCGCGGCTGACGTCGTCGCCGATCAACTCGTGGTCAGCCCGGAGGAGCGTCAACACATCCTCGAGACGAGCGATGTCAAAGAGCGCGTGAGCCTCGTCACCGAGTCGGTCGCGTCCCTGCTGGCACAGCTCTCCGAGGCCCATGCGCCGTCCTAGCTCACCCCGTAAAGTCAACGCTGTGCGCCGTCCATGGGGCTTCGGTCCCGGCAGTTGCGCAGGGGTGGGGTTCAAGCATGCGGGGGCGGATGGAACGGCGATGCCGCCTGTGGTACCGAGGCTGTTCACATGAATGATTCAGGCGAACACAAACCAACCGTAAAGCGGTACGCCGAGGCTGAGTTGCCCTCGCGCTTCGGGGCGTTCCGGGTCGTGGTGTATCGCGAGATCGATGGGGACAAGGAGCACCTCGCGGTCACCGTCGGCGACGTGGACGGGGCCGAGGATCTGCTGATCCGGGTGCACAGCGAATGCCTGACGGGGGAGGCCCTCCATTCCATCCGGTGCGACTGCCGCGACCAGCTCGATCTGGCGCTGGAACGCATCCAAAGCGCGGGCACCGGCGCGGTCATCTACCTTCGGCAAGAAGGGCGCGGAATCGGCCTGGGCAACAAGATCCGCGCCTACGCCAAACAAGACGAAGGCCTCGACACCGTCGACGCCAATCTGGCCCTGGGCTTCGAAGACGACCAACGCGGCTACCAGGTGGCCGCCGACATGCTCCGCGACCTAGGCGTCCGTTCCGTCGCCTTGATGACGAACAATCCACGCAAGGTTCAAGGCTTGGAGAACGACGGCATCAAGGTTACGCGCCGCGAGCCACACGAGGTCGAGGTCCACGACCACAACCGCGGCTACCTGAAGACGAAGCAGGATCGCCTGGGACACTTGGGCACCAACGGCGACGACTGACCCTGGCACTGGCACTGGCACTGGCACTGGCACTGGCACTGGCACTGGCACTGCCGTACCCTCCGCCAGTGAGCAAGACCAAAATCGCCAAACTGGCCATCTTCATGATCGCGGCTGCCGCCCTCACGGCCTGCAGCAATACCAAAACCAGCATCCCCCAGAGCTATCGCAACCCAGGCTACGAACAGACGGTCTTCAAGAAACTGTTGGTCATCGGAGTCGCCGAGAACGAGGAGAGCCGGAAGGCCTTTGAGGGTGCCTTCGTCAAAGCCATCGCGAACGAGGGCGGTGCGGCCCAGTCGAGTTGGGACGTCTTGCCGAAGAGCGAGCAACTCACCGAAGAGGAGATCCGAACGGCGATCGAAGCCGGTAACTTCGATGGCGTACTCATCACCCGCCTGCTGAGCGTCGATAAGGAGCAGGAGTACACGCCGGCGTCGACCTACAACAACCCGCGC
>JBGUEF010000254.1:0-5334 GCA_041821485.1 Deltaproteobacteria bacterium | reverse complement strand
GTGCCGGGCTCTCGGGTCTGATGGCGGGCCGCGAGCTCGAACGGCGCGGAGTAGATTCGTTTCTCGTGCTCGAGGCAAGCGATCGCGTAGGCGGGCGCACGCTCAACATGCCGATTGGCGGAGGGCACATCGTGGAGGTCGGCGGTGAGTGGATCGGTCCTGGCCAGGACAGCGTGGCTGCCTTGATCGGCGAGCTCGGCATCGGCGCCTACGATGCCTACTACGAAGGCGACACCACGTACGACATCGAAGGCGCGATCTCTCGCGGTTTCTTGCCGGACGTCAGTCTCGCCGAAGCCGCCGACTTCACAAAGGTCGCCTGGCAGCTCGACCGTCTCTGCAAGAAGATGCCGGTTGGTGAGCCATGGCGCATGGATGGTGCCGCTAGCCTCGATCGCATGACGCTTGGGGATTGGCTCCGCGAGCACGCAGCGACGAGCTTCACGCCGTCGGTTTTCCGCTTAATCACACGCGCGGTCTGGGCCGGCTATCCCGAACGCATTTCGCTGCTTTGGGTCTTGCACTACCTGCGCGCGGCCGGTGGCTTGTTGCCGGTGATCCTCAACGATGGAGGTGCTCAGGATCAACGCATCGTTGGTGGCTCTCAGGTCATCTCGGAGCGCATGGCGTCCCACCTCGGAGATCGTGTTCTTCTCCGCCGACCCGCTCTTCGCATCGAAGACCATGCCCCGGAACGCATGCGCGTGGTGACCCCAGTCGAAACCTTCACCGCCGATCGAGTCATCGTCGCGATGGCGCCCGCCGACACCCTGCGAATCGAGTTCACGCCGGCACTGCCGAAGCCGCGCCAGGACTTAGCGGCTGGCTGGGCTCGCCTGCCCCGCTTACCCTTGGTCAAAGCCGCCGTGATGTACGAGAGCCCATTCTGGCGTGCGGACGGTCTCAACGGCGCGATGCAGAGTGACCGGAGCCCGATTCAGCTCGTCTTCGACAACTCACCCGAAGATGGCTCGATGGGCGTTCTCAGCTGCTTCCTCTCGGTCGTGGAATGCCCGCACCTGGCAGATCGCAAGGCCCGCGAGGAAGGATTGCGAGACGAGCTGGCACGTTACTTCGGGCCCAAAGCCCTGGACGCGGCCGGCTACGTCGAAAAGGACTGGGCTGCTGACCCCTGGAGCACTGGTTGCATCACCCCATTGACACCCGGTGTGCTCACCGCCGCCGGCGAGTATTTGCGCAAGTCCACGGGCCGAATTTTTTGGGCTGGCACCGAGAGCGCCAAGCGCTGGTGCGGCTACATGGACGGGGCGATCTCGGCGGGTGCGAGGGCCGCAAGCGAAGTTCACGTCTCGTTGAAGGCTTAACGCAGCCCGATCGCGCTCGAGATCCAACGGCGCGAGTCGATCGGATCGATGACGGCATCGATTTCGAAGTGGGCGGCCATGTTCACTGCCTTTCCGCGCTCGTAGAGTTTGTCCACCATCTGCTGGAACATTTCGTCGCGCGCCTCCGGGTCGCTGATCGACTCGAGCTCCTTGCGAAAGCCCAGTTTGACCGCGCCTTCGAGGCCCATGCCTCCGAACTCACCCGTAGGCCAGGAGATCGTAAAAGCAGGGGCTTTGAAACTGCCCCCGGCCATCGACTGCGCGCCGAGCCCGTACCCTTTGCGTAGAACAATCGTGCAGAACGGAACGTTTAGTGAGGCCCCGGTGGTGAAAAGCTTAGCGGCCCGTTTCACGAGGCCCGTCTCTTCGGCCTCCGGGCCCACCATGAATCCCGGTGTGTCACACAGAAACACGAGTGGAATGCCGAACGTGCTGCAGAGGCTCATGAAGTCGCTCGCCTTGTCCGCTGCCTCTCCGTCAATCGCGCCTCCGAGGTGCATCGGGTTGTTCGCGATGATGCCGACCGGCTCGCCTTCCATTCGGGCTAGCGCGGTCACCATGCCAGGGCCGAAACCTCCCGTGAGCTCCAGCACCGAGTCTGTGTCCGCCAAGGTTTCGATTACTTTGCGCACGTCATACACGCGGAGACGATTCTCCGGGATCGCCGAGCGAAGCAGGCGTTGGTCTGCGCACTTCCAATCGGGGAGGGCGCCCTGGAAGTACGAGAGGTATTTCTTCGCCGCTGCGACCGCCTCGGCGTCTTCGTCGACGAGCACGTCGATGACACCATTGCGATACTGAGATGCCGAGGGCCCGATTTCCTCGGGTGCAAACACGCCGAGCCCCCCACCTTCGATCATGGCGGGGCCGCCCATGCCGATGTTCGAGGCCTTTGTCGCGATCACGACGTCGCAGCAACCGAGGAGCGCCGCGTTGCCCGCGAAGCACCGGCCCGAGTTGACGCCAACCAACGGCACCTTCCCCGAAAGCTCGGCGAAGTATTGAAACGCACGGCAATCGAGGCCCGCGACGATCGCGTGGTCCGTGTCGCCGGGGCGGCCACCTCCTCCCTCCGAGAACAGGACGACAGGAAGCGCACGCTGCTCGGCGAGCTCGAACATGCGGTCCTTCTTCAGATGATTCATCGTGCCCTGAGTGCCGGCGAGCACCGTGTAGTCATAGGACATCACCACGCACTGCGTGCCGGCGTCGCCGAAGACGTCGCCGTTCACGTCTCCGATCCCTGCGACCATGCCGTCGGCCGGTGTGCGGCGGATCAATTCTTCGATCGGCCGGCGCCTCCGCTGAGCGGCGATGACCAGTGCGCCGTACTCGACGAGCGTTCCCTCGTCGGTGAGGTCGGCAATATTCTCACGCGCGCTGCGCTGCCCCGTCCTGCGACGCTTCGCAAGTGCATCTGGCCGGTTCTCATCGAGCCCAAAGGCATGGCGCTCGCCCACTTCGGCGAGGTCGGCGCGTATGTGGTTGGGCGAATGTTCCTCATCCGTATCCACCGTGGCCTCGCCGTGCTCCGCAGGTCGCAAGAGCATCAGCGGGTCTCCGGCTGCCACCATCCCGTCGGGGCGAACCAGTATATGCTCGACGATGCCGCTCTGCTCCGCGGTGACGATGTGTTCCATCTTCATCGCCTCGAGGATCACGAGCGTTTGACCGGCGGACACTGCTCGGCCGACTTCGGTCCGGATGCTGACCACCAGCGCCTGCATGGGGGCCCGAACCTGGAAGCTATCGACCATCCTCTCGTGATAGCAGCTTCCCGCAGCGAATTAACCCTTTGAAAAAGGGGACTGTCCCCTTTTTCGGGGGGCTTGGGCTAAGGTGTGCGGATGGAGCGCACGGAGAAGAATGTTCGGTTGGGGATGACTCTGCCGGTGGGTGGGGCGGACAAGGCGGTGGGGCTTGCTCGGACGGCCAGAGAGCTTGGATACGACGAGATTTGGATGGCGGAGGTCAATGGGGGGGACTCGTACGCCCTTGCTGGGGCGGTAGCGCAGGGCGTGCCCGGGATGCGCATCGGGACAGCGGTGGTTCCCGCGCAGACGCGGACGCCGATGATGCATGCCATGGCAGCGATGACGCTGAGCCAGCTGACCGAGGGCAACTTCATCCTCGGGATTGGACTTTCGTCCCCGAACATCGTGCGTGATTGGGCGGGCCAGCCCTTCAACAAGCCGGTCACGCGCATGCGCGAGCACATCGAAGTACTGCGACAGATGCTGAGGGGCGAGAAGACGACGTACGAAGGCAGGACCCTCTCGGTGAAAGGGTTTCGTCTCGGAGGCGCGACGGTTGGCGAGGTGCCGATCTATCTCGGTGCGCTCAATAGGCGAATGTTGCGATTGACGGGCGCCCTCTGCGATGGCGTCTGCCTCAACATGGTGCCGGAGTCTGCGCTCTGTCAGGTCCTGGGCGAGGTACGCGCTGGCGCCGAAGAAGCAGGCCGTGATCCGAACGCCATCGAGGTCGTGGCTCGGCTCCACGTGGTGATGGCCGATGACCCGGCCATGGGACGGAATCTGATCCGAACGGTCTTTGGCGCCTACGCGGCGACCCCCGGCTACAACAAGTGCTTCGAATGGATCGGCTTTGGAGACGAGGCCCGGCAGATCCGCGAAGCGTTTGCCCAGGGTGACCGGGCCGGTGTCGCCATGGGGGTCACCGACCGGCTCTGCGACGCGATGGCTGTCGTGGGCGATCGCGAGACGGTTCGGGCGCGAATTCGCGCCTACACAGAGGCGGGCGTCGATGTTTGTGTGGTCAATCCCATCGCCGACTTCTCAGCGGTCCCGCAGGTGCTCGAGGAGATCTCGGGCTGCCTCGACGGCCTGGACCTCCGGAATAGCGGCCTCATGCGCGCTACGGCGTGAGAGCTCTTGAGAGAGGGGCCGGTTCGTGCTCTCGTGGAGGATGCGTCGCTTCATTCTCCTGCTGCCTCTGTTGCTGATTGGTTTCCTAGTCAGCGGCGATTCGTTCACCAGTGGGGCCAGCGCGGAGGCTAGTCCTGAGCCTGAGCACCAGCTTCGAATCGCGACCCTGGCGCCCAGGCAATCCGGGCTCGGCAAGGCGTTTCAACAGATCCGCAAGGAGCTCAAGGAGCGTACCGGGGGGCAAGTCAATCTCAAGATGTACGACGGCGGCGTCGCCGGCGACGAGTTGACCGTCGTTCGCAAAATGCGCGTGGGTCAGCTCGACGGCGCGTTGTTGACGTCGACAGGCCTCGGCGCGCTCGTGCCGCAAGTGCTGGTTCTGCAGGCGCCAGGGCTAATCACCAGCTACCCCGCGCTCGACGACGTCCGCGAAAAGCTCGGCCCCGATCTCGAAGCGCTCTTCGACAAAGCCGGCTACGCGCTGATCTCCTGGGGCGACTCCGGCCAGATTCGGATCTTCTCCAAGCACAAGATTCAACATCCCGATGACCTACGAAATGTCCGACCCTGGGTCTGGCGTGGCTCTCCGACGATGCGGGCGTTCATCGAAGCCGCTGGGGCCAACGGCGTGACGATGGGGCTGCCCGAGGTCTACTCCGGCCTTCAAACGGGTATGGTAGACACGGTGATCGCATCGTCGATCGGCGTCCTTGCCTTTCAGTGGCACACGCGGCTCAAGACGATGACCAAGCCCCCAGGCGGGATCGTGGTCGGCGCTTACGTCATCAAGAAGGACCGGCTCGCCTTGCTTCCGAAAGAGGCCCAGGATTACATTCGGCAAGGCGCGATCGACAATGCCGCGGCGTTCCGCGAAGGTGGGCGAAAGCTCGACGAGGAGGCAAGCGAGGCGCTCGCGGGCCGGCTCAAGTCGGTCAACCTGTGGCGTAACCAGCATGCCTGGCAAGCGGTTCAACGTGAGGCCCGCGCCTCGCTCGCAGGGCGGCTGTACTCGAAGTCGCTGCTCGTACGGGTGCAGGAAATCGTCGGTAAAAACTACTGAGGAAAGCGATGCTTAGATTGGTATTTGGGCTTCTTTTGGC
>JBGUEF010000253.1:0-5358 GCA_041821485.1 Deltaproteobacteria bacterium | reverse complement strand
GTCAGGCTGGGTCATTCCGGTCATCGCGCTTGCGCTGTCGACCCTGTGGTTCGTCGTGATGGCACGCAGGTTCAGAGGGCGCGGGGTGAAGACACGCAAGGTCGAGGCACGCACGCAGAATCGGAATCTAGACGCGCGGCTAGACGAAGAGCTCGCCGCCCTAGACTGACGCTGCCCCGGCCTTAGACCGTACAGATCACCGACGACCCGTGCCCAAACAATCCCTGGTTCACGGTCACCCCGGCCTTCGCGCCCTCGACCTGGCGTCCCTCCGCCTGGCCGCGGAGTTGCCAGGTGAGCTCACAGACCTGCGCGATCGCCTGAGCCGGAACTGCTTCGCCGAAGCATCCCAGGCCGCCGCTCGGGTTGACCGGGACTCGGCCGCCAATGCTCGTGTCGCCGTCGCGCAGGAGTTTCTCGGCGTCGCCCGGTGGGCACAGGCCGATCTGTTCGTACCAATCGAGCTCGAGAGCAGTCGACAGGTCGTAGACCTCGGCGAGGCTCATGTCCTCCGGGCCGAGGCCCGCTTCTTCGTAGGCGCGGTGCGCGATCGACTCTTTGAATCCGATTTCCGGCAGTCCGACGCCGGCCTTCGAGTCGGTCGCCAGATTGGGCATCTCGATGATGTTGTTGGGGTACACAGGGGTGACCGTCGACACGGCCGCGATCTTCACCGGGTCGGTCGTGTGCTTCCGCGCGAAGTCCATGCTCGAGAGCACAAGCGCCGCGGCGCCGTCACTCGTGGCGCAGATATCGAGCAGATGAAGTGGATCGGCTACTAGGACTGAGCTCATCACGTCTTCGGGCGCGACCTCTTTGCGGTACCGAGCGTTCGGGTTGTGGAGGCCGTGCTTGGAGTTTTTCACCTTTACCTGGGCGAAGTCCTGCTGGGTGGCGCCATAAACGTCCATGCGGCGTCGCGCGTACAGTCCAAAATAGGTGGGGTTGGTGATCCCTTGGATGTGGAAGCGCAGCCAGTCCGGATCTTCCGGGCGCCGGCCACCGGTCGGTGCGAAGAAGCCCTTGGGGGCAGCGTCGGCACCGATGACCAGTGCCACGTCGCAAAGCCCCGCCAAGATGTGCGCCCGCGCGACGCTGATCGCTTGTGCGCCCGTCGCGCATGCGCCGTACGAGCTCGACACCTTGGCTCCGGACCAGCCGAGCGCTTGCGCGAAGGTCGCGCCCGCCACGTAGCCAGGGTAGCCGTTGCGAATCGTGTCGCCGCCCGCCACCAGCTGAATGTCTTTCCATTGGACGCCTGCGTCCTTCAAGGCATCTTGCGCAGCCTTGACACCGTAGCCGACGAAGCTCTGCCCCCACTTGCCCCAGGGGTGCATACCGACCCCGAGAACTGCAACGTCTTTGCTCATGCGTCACTCCCGCCGCTGGTCGGCTTCCAGTTCCAAGTGAAGTAGATGTGCTCGTCGTCTTCGTATAGCTCGCGGAGCACCAGCTCCATCGGCATGCCGGTCTTCAATGCGTCGACGCCGATGCCGTCGGCAACCTGGCCGAGGATCGTGATCCCCTCTTCTTCGAGCTCGACCGCCGCGATCGCAAACGGCTCGAATGGCTCTTTGGCCACGAAGGGCGCGGGCGGCTTGTAGCTCGCGCTCGTGTAGGACCAGACCTTCCCTGTACGGCTCAGAGGGACCTCTTCGAAGTCGGCCTGGTCGCACGCCGGGTTCCGGCAGAAGGTCTTCTCGGCGGGGAAAAAATAGGTTCCGCACGCGCGGCATCGCGTCCCGAGCAGGCGTGGCTCGCGTGGGTCCATGGTGAAAAGGCCTTCGACGGCCGGTGCATTGGTTTTGTCAGGCATTGTGAACGGTCCCATGAAATAGAACACGTTCCACTGAGTTTCAAGCCCCCAGCAAAAGCGACGATTTGCGCCGCTCACGGGGCTTCGCCCTTGGGCGCGTCGCTCTAGGCGGACTTCGCGTACTGGGCCTTGGTCCGCTCGAGCAACTCGGTCAGATCTTCGCAAAGCATCTCGAGGCTGTCGACGGTGGCGCGCAGGGTCGGGCGACGCAGGCCGTCGATCTCCTCGACCATCTTCTCCAGTCGCCTCGCGGTTGCCGTCGCGCGCCGGATCGCGTCGATCTGTTCCGCACCCTCGGGTTTCGGGTGGAAGACCGGATTGAATCGCTTCCGAAGCTCGGTCACCGGTGCGCCTTCTTCGAAGACCGCCGCCCGCAGCTCGTCGACCACTCCCTGGTCCACGGCCCGTTCGTGCTCGGAGTCGTTGCTCGGACCCTTCTTGAGGGCCTTGGCGAAATAGTCGACCGCATCGCAAGTCGGGATGCGCTCGTTGAGGCCGTCGCGTTTCAAGACCGATGGCGCGTGGCGCTTGAGCGCGACGTACGAGCCCGTCAGCTTGTCGGCGGTCGCCTGCTTGAGCTGAAGCTCGAGCGAGCAATACGAGTAGAAGTCCTCATACCCCCAGTCGAGATAGGACTCCCGATTGCGGACCTCGACGAGCGCCTCCGCCATGTTCACCCAGGAGCGCTTGAACTCGCGAGCACGCCGAACGACGTGAACCCGAAGCTCGTCTGCCCCCTCCGCTTCGAGCGCTTCTGCCAGGTCGCCGAGCCTTTGATGCGTAGCCATCGGCGCTCTATACCACCGAAGTGCCGCGAAGCGGTATCGGCGCTTGGGCCCAGCCGAAACACGCGGAACCTTTGTACAATTGTAGGCAAAAATACGTGTTGACAACCGTGCTTGCGAAGCTTTACCGTAGGACTGTCGGCGGCTGATCAGTGACCCGCCGGCAGGGCAAACCGAGATTCGCACTCCTTGGGTACAACACAACGGGCGCTCGGGCGGGGTTAACACCTCGCCCGAGATTTTTAATATCCTCGTGTTGGGTCGGCCGCTCAGGGCTAGATGGCCCTAGAGGCTTCGCTTCTTGCCGCGTAGCCCCCGGCGGCTGCCCTTGGGCTTCTTCGGCCGGTCGAACGAGCGACTGTCGCCGCCCCTGTCGTAGCTGCCTCCGCCATCGCCCCGCCCGTAGTCGTTACGATCCGGTGGTGGCCCGAAATCACGCTGCTGGCGTGGTGGCCGGGGGCGGTCTTCCGCGATATCGAGCCGCAATTCGCGGCCACCAACTTCGCGGCCGTGGATCTTCTCGACCGCCTGGGCCGCGTGCTCCTCAGCTGCGAACCGAACGAATGCGAAGCCCCGGGGGCGTCCGCTTTCCCGGTCCTTTGGAATGTGAACGTCAACGACCTCACCGATTTCTCCGAAGAGCTCACGAAGCTCCTCGTCCGTCGTGCCGAAGTTGAGGTTCCCTACGAATATCTTACTTGAAATGACTTACTCCGTTCTCCTGATGTGCTCATTTGGCACGTTTTAGGTCTGAGTCCAATTCGGGGAGTGTACCCCAGAACCGACGTCCTTTGGCGAGATCCTCCGGCTCAGTAGTGCCAGGGGTACTTTCGGTAGTCCTGAGGGCGCTTTTCGAGGAAGGCGTCGCGGCCCTCCTGGGCCTCCTCGGTGCCGTACGCCAATCGGGTGGCCTCCCCGGCGAAGAGCTGCTGGCCGACGAGGCCGTCGTCGATCATGTTGAAGCCAAACTTCAGCATTCGCATGGCGGTGGGGCTTTTGGAGTTGATTTCTTTGGCCCAGGACAGGGCGAAATCCTCGAGCCCTGCGTGGGGAACGACCGCATTGACCATCCCCATCTCGGCCGCCTCTTGCGCACTATAATTGAGGCCCACGAAGAACACCTCACGGGCCTTCTTCTGCCCGATTTGGCGGGCGAGCAGAGCCGAGCCGTAGCCGCTGTCGAAGCTGGCCACATCGGGGTCGGTCTGCTTGAAGAGCGCATGCTCCTCGCTGGCGATGGTCATGTCACAAACCACGTGCAGGCTGTGACCGCCGCCAACTGCCCAGCCGGGCACCACCGCGATGACGACCTTCGGCATGAAGCGGATCAACCGCTGCACTTCCAAGATATGCAGGCGGCCGAGCCTCGCGGGGTCGATCTGTCCTGCAGAATCGGTTTCGTACTTGTACCCATCCTTGCCACGGATGCGTTGATCGCCACCCGAGCAAAATGCCCAGCCGCCGTCCTTGGGAGAGGGGCCATTGCCGGTGAGGAGAACACAGCCGACGTCCGATGTCTGCCGCGCATGGTCGAGCGCGCGGTAGAGCTCGTCGACCGTGCCCGGCCGGAAGGCGTTGCGGACCTCGGGCCGATTGAAAGCAATGCGAACCGTGCCGTGAGCATTCGCGCGGTGATAGGTGATGTCTTGAAGGTCGAAGCCAGGCACTTCAGTCCACTTCGACGCGTCGAATATCTCGGAAACCATCTCGCTCTTACTCCGTGAACTCGTTCAGCACAGCGAGGATGATGCGCCCGAGGAGTGTAGCCACCTGTTGACGCGAGAACTCGCCCTCGATCCAACGCTGCAAGATTTCGCCTGCTCCGCTGACCATCACGTCGGCGAGCGCCAACGATTCGGCTTCGTCCACTCCGGTGAGCGCGCGCAGCGGAGCCAACCAGGGCTGCACGAGCTGCCTGCGGAATTCCTTGCTGAGCTCGGTAATTTCCTGGTCGGGGCCAACGGAACGTAGAAGCTGCCAGCCGCCGGAGCCTCTCTCCTCGATCGTGTCGCAGGCTGCGTCGATGAACGCACGGGCGGTCGTCGCGATGTCGAGCCCCTGGTTCGGATCCGCGACGTCGGGCACGCGGCGCGTGTAGTCCTCTCGGAAGTCTTCGAGAACTCCCTTGATCAGTTCGTTCCGGTTCGGAAAAAACTTGTAGACGACCGGACGAGTGACTCCAGCCGCCGCCGCTACGTAGGGTATGCGCACGTTGTCTACACCATCGGTAGCGATGATGTCCGAGGTGACACGCAGTAACTGCCGTTGACGCTCGTTGGGGCTCAGTCTCGTGCGGGCCGAGTCGCTAGGTCTATTGGATGAAGGCATGTGCTCACGAAAAAAGGGTGGCCCCCAGATAGAAGCCACCCTGATCGAGTTAGAACTCCCGGACGGCTCAGTCTTGGGCCAGGTTCATCACTTGCTGAAGGCTCATGGCAAGCGTCATGTCACCGTCGATTTTGATCTTGCCGGACATGAAGGCCTGCATGGGGTTCAGCGAGCCGTTGAGCATCGCGAGCCAATCTTCCGAGGAGACGGTGATTGTCGCGCCGGGGCTGTCGTGGGTGCCCTTGCTTACGAAGTCGCCGGTCTTGCCCTTCGTGCAGACCAAACTCCACTCGCCGCCACCGTCTCCGGTGATGTTGAACTGGTAGATAGCGTTGGGCTGGGTGGCCGCGTCGGTGTTTTCGGCGGCTCTCGTCTCAAACTTCTCAAAGAACTCAGCTGCGGATTCCATTGATATTGCCTCTCTTGTTG
>JBGUEF010000252.1:0-5385 GCA_041821485.1 Deltaproteobacteria bacterium | reverse complement strand
CATCGCCCTCTGGAGGGCTTTCGGCGCTCGCGTCGTCTTGCGCGACCACGGTGCGGGGTAGAAGCGCGAGAATTCCAGCCAACAGCCACGCATACCTGATGTGAAACTGTGTCATGACCTTTCTCCTTTCGGTTCCATGCATCGGCTGTTCTCGAGGGAAAGCCGAGCGTGGTGGCAAGAGCAGCCGAGGACGACCCCCTTTGCCTTTTCTGCCGGGCGCGTACGCCTCTGTTGAGGCGCTGTCGACCAAAAAGTGCAGAAGCCTGAACGGAGGGCTTTCAATCCCGAGCCCACCCGCGGTAAGCTACCGGGTGACAAGGTCGTGGCCTAGGGAGGGTACCCATGAGCATACGGGCGATGATGTGGATGATGCTGCTGGCCTTGGCGGTGCCATGGCTACTCGCCCCGAACGGGGCGTTGGCGCAGAGCGCTTCGGAGGGAGAGTCGCCGAAGCTTTTCGCAGATATCTCCTCCAGCACGCGCATCTACCCGAACGCGGACGCCGCGCTCACCGGGTTCGAGTTGGGGTCGTTCTACAGGCCGTTCGACAAGTGTATCCATTTTGCTGGCGAAGTGTTTGCGAGGTTCGGCCGCAAGGATGAAACCCCCGACGATCTCAAGATGCGGACCGCTGGAGGAGCCGTCGGCGCCCTTTGGGGGACAGGGGACTGGGACCGCTGGTTCGGGGCGGGCGCGATGTTCGATCTCGGATGGGGTCGCGTCGGCCCGCGAGATGAGTTCGTGTCGAGCGCATACCTTCGCGCGCTCCTCTACTGGCGACTGCGCGGGGAGTTCTGGTTGGGCCTCGATCTGCGCACGGGCTACGTAATTGCGCCCGTCACAGTCGGCGGCGTCGGAATCAAAGGACCCCTGCTCGGCATTGGAATCGGGGTGTCCTGGGGCAAAGATGAAGAGGGTTACGAACCGGAGCCCAAGGCTGCGCTTTAGCAGAGCAACACGACGCACTGGGGGCGCACGCACGCGACGAGCTAGGCATCTCCGCAATGATGAGCGCCCGTCCTGTGCAGGCAGCGCTCGCTTCCGCTGGGATTGGCGCGCTTTTCGGCGTTGCGGCGTAAGGCCTTGCAGATTGAGCGAGTCCGATGTCGTCCCGTACGGCAATGCGATGACGAACCCGTCGTCGGCGGGAAATGGTCAGCCTCGGTGTCGAGTTCCGCGCCATCCGGCGCTAGACACCCATTGCTGCGCCCGCAACGAGCGTCTGGTGCAGCCAATAGCTCACGAGGCCGGCCCTAGCTGACCAAGCGACCGTCCTGAGCCAGTTCGAGCGCACGAGCATTCGCCAAGTCTCTTCGTCGAAACCCGAGCCGAGCTGACTGTGCGCAGGAACTTGAAGCAGAAACGTCGACGCCCAGATAAATGCGATCAAGCCGATTCCGAGCCAGATTTGCCATGGGGTCTGGACGCGGAGCGGAGCCCAGAGAAATGCAATGCCCGAGATCGCTTCGGTGATCATCAAGGGTGCGACGATGATCGAAATCGAGCTCGAATGATGGCTGTGAAAACCCGCGAACGACGCGGAGTCCACCTGAGCGAACGACGGATATTGGACCAGCTGGACGAACCAGATGATGCCGGTCATCGCCCAGGTGGTTGCGACTTGGATTAGAAGCGTCACGTCAGGACCGTACCGCCCGCACGAGCTCGCCGACCGAGTGCCGGGCCTCGATCGGGTGGCGCAGGGGCAGGTGCTCGTTCACTTCGTAATGGGTTCGTCGCCCCTGGCGGGTTCGAACGATGACGTTGGCCTCCTCGAGCTCGCTCAAGATTCGCTGGACGGCACGCTCGGTGACGCCGACTGCCTGTGCAATTTCACGCACCCGAACGTTCGGGTCGCGCACGACGCAAACTAGCACATGCCCGTGATTACTGAGGAAAGTCCATGCCCCGCTGGTCTCTTGGGTCGCTCTGGTATTCATATGACTTCTTTTACATAAAACAGAATACAGGTATTGACAAGCCTGCATTATAAATCATGTTATGAATATCATGAATAAAGGGCCTGCCGCCACAGCTCCGCTGCGTCCGTCGCCGCTTCGCCGCGCCCGTCAGCTTCTCGCGCTCGACCGCCAGGACATCGGCGTCATCGTCGTTTACGGCGTGGCGCTCGGGCTCCTTTCGCTCGCGGTGCCGGTCGCGGTTCAGTCGCTCGTCAATACGGTCGCCTTCGGTTCCTTGATTCAGCCGCTCGTCGTCTTGACGGTCCTGCTCGCTGTCGCACTCACGGGGGCCGCGATTCTTCGCGCGCTCCAAGTACGGGTCGCAGAGATGCTGCAGCGCAGGCTGTTTGTGCGCATCGTGACGGAAATCGGCGCTCGTCTGCCGCGCGTGAGCGGCACGGCGCTGCGGGATGCCAACGGGCCCGAGCTCCTGAACCGTTTCTTCGATGTGTTCACGATCCAAAAGAGCGTGGCCTCGTTGCTCCTCGGTGGCGTTGACGCGGTGTTGATCGCGCTGGTCGGCTTGATCGTCCTCGCGTTCTACCACCCGGTGCTGCTCGCGTTCGACCTGGTGCTCATCCTCGGTGCGGCGCTCGTCTTGATTCCGCTTGGGCGTGGCGGCACCGGCACGAGTGTCGCCGAATCCAAAGCCAAATACGCAGTGGCCGGATGGCTCGAGGAGATGGCGCGGCATCCGCTGTCGTTCAAACTTGCCGGAGGCGAGCAGCTTGCAAGGACCCAAGTCGAGACTCTCGCGAAATCGTACCTCGACAAGCGCGATCGACACTTCCGCATCGTGTTTCGTCAGCTGGTCGGCGCCTTCACCATCGAAGTGGTGGCGAGCGTGTCCCTGCTTGCGGTCGGCGGTTTGCTGGTGATCGAGCGTCAGCTTTCGATCGGTCAACTCGTCGCCGCTGAGCTCATCGTGACCGCGGTCGTCGCGTCGATCGCAAAGCTCGGAGGCAAAGTGGAAACCTTCTATGACCTGGTGGCCGCCGTCGACAAGCTAGGCGAGATCCTCGATCTGCCCTTGGAACGCCCAGATGGCGAGATCCTTCCGCCCGACCTCGGAGCCAAGCTCGGGCTCATACTCGAGAACGTGGAGGTCAATGGAGAAGCGGGTAGGGCGCCGCTCCAGATTTCGCTGAAAGTGGATCCCGGCGAGCGCGTGTCGATCGCAGGCACGGAGCGGTATACCGCGGCACTCGTCGATTCGATCTTCGGGCTGCGTGCACCGAGCGTAGGTGTCATCGAGATGGACGGGCACGACGTTCGTGACCTCGCTCTACGCGAGCTGCGCGGCCGTGTCTCGCTCGTTCGTGGGGCCGAAATCTTTCCCGGCTGCGTCTTGGACAACCTTCGCGCCGCCAACCCGGACCTGACCGCGGAGCAGGCATGGGAGGCCTTGGACCGCGTGGGCCTGGCGGAGGCCGTGAAGTCACTGCCCTTGGGTCTGCAAACTCCGATCCTCGGGGATGGAGCCCCACTTTCTCGAAGCCAGGGGATTGCCCTCACGATCGCCAGAGCGGTGGCTGCAAAGCCGTCTCTATTGATCCTCGACCGCACCCTGGATCGAATCGATCCCGACGCGGGGACCCGCATCGCCGATCGCTTGTCAGCGAAGCGTGATAGCTCGTTGCTGATCGTTTCTGAAGACTCCGCGATTGAGGAACGAATGGATCGGCACCTTCAGATTCGGGAAACCATCGGGCAGGAAGGGGAGGCAGCATGAAGGAGACATCGGTCAACGCCGATCACTGGTCTGGCTTCGAGCGCGACACGCTTCCAGAAACCTTGGGTGTACCCGCGCCGCAGCGAACGGTCGTGGTGGCCAAAGTCTTGGTTTCCGTATTTGTCTTGTTTTCTCTTGCCGCGCTCCTCGCGCCCTGGACGCAGAACATCCGTGGACGCGGGCGCGTGCTCGCGTTTTCACCCGATCAACGCCAGCAGCCCATCGAGGCGACCATCTCGGGGCGCGTCGAGAAGTGGTTCGTGCAGGAGGGGACGCAGGTCAAGAAGGGTGACCCCATCGTCGAGTTGACCGACAACGACGAATCGCTCCTCGACCGTCTTGGCGCGGAGCGGGCAGCCATCGAGGTCCGTCGAATCGCGCAGGCGCAGCGTACCGAGACGCTGAGCAGCCGCATCGAATCCATTCGCCGCTCGCAGCGGGCGGAGATCTCCGCGACCGAGTCGAACATCCAGATCGCGCAGCGCGGCGTCGAGGCTGCCGAGCAGGATGTAGGCGCCGCAACCGCGGAGCTCGAAACCAACGAGCTCAACTTTCGTCGTCAGCGCGATCTGTTCGAAGATGGCCTCGCGTCGGAACGCGAACTCGAGCTCGCAGAGCTCGCCACGCGACAGAGCAGGGCCAAGGTTGCATCGGCCAAGGCAAGGCTAGCGGCTTCCCGCAACAAGCTCTCTCAGAGCCGCGCAGCGCTCCAACGAGTGATCGCGTCGACCGAGGCGGAGATCGAAAACGCAGAGGCAAGTTGGCGCAGCGCGGAGACCGAAGTCGCATCGACCAATGCAGCGCTCGCGCGCCTCGACGTGGGCATTTCGCGCCAACAGGCCCAAACGATCAAAGCGCCGATCGACGGGACGATCCTTCGTATCGTCGGTCGCCTTGGCGGAGAGCAGGTCAACCGAGGGGAGGTGCTCGCCGTGCTCGTGCCCCAGACCGAAGATCGCGCGGTCGAGCTCTATGTCGACGGCAACGATGCCGCTCTCATCAAGGCAGGCAGCCCCGTGCGGCTTCAGTTCGAAGGCTGGCCGGCGGTGCAGTTTTCCGGTTGGCCTTCGGTCGCGGTCGGGACGTTTGGCGGGCGGGTGGCCTTTGTCGATGCCAGCGACAATGGGCGAGGTGATTTCCGCATCGTCGTCGTTCCCGACTCGGAGGACAGCCCCTGGCCCGCTGCCAGCTATCTGCGGCAGGGCGTCCTCGCCAAAGGTTGGGTCTTGCTCAATCGGGTCTCGCTCGGTTTCGAGGTCTGGCGGCAGTTCAATGGTTTCCCGCCAACGACCGACCCACCGCCCATGGCGACGAGCGGCAAGGAGGCCCCATGAGCCTTGCCAAAGGTTTGAGCGTCTTCCTTTTGGGCTCGCTTACGCCGATGCTGGCTTTGGCGAGCGAGGAGCGAGGACGGCCGCTGCATTTCGACGAAGTTCTGCAGTCGGTGAACGCGCACGATCCGCGGATACGACAAGCGGTTGCGCAACTCCGAAAGGCGGAGTCCAAGACGACCGCGGCCCGCGGTGCGTTTGATCCGAGGCTCGAGGGCGACGGAAAGATCCTCACGGGCGCGTACTATGACTTACGACAGGCCGACGTGGAGCTTCGTCAGCCCACGACGCTATGGGGTTCGGAGATCTTCGTGGGCTACCGCGTGGGTCTTGGCGTCAACGAGCGATGGCCGACCTATCG
>JBGUEF010000251.1:0-5399 GCA_041821485.1 Deltaproteobacteria bacterium | reverse complement strand
GAACGAAGGCATCATGTGCCCTTCAAGATCCGTGGATTCCACCTCGGTGCCCCAACGGTTACTTTGGCCAGGCTCCGTTGCGAGCTCCGTGGGCACGGGGCCGTTGTCCGTCAGCACATCGGCTGGCATCGCGTCACCGTAGTTCAACCAAGTACGCACGCCCTCTACGGTTGGACCGATGGTGCCAAGCGACGTCGCCACAAAGCTCGCAAGCGCCGCTGCCGCACCGTCGTCGTCTAAGAACAAACCGATGAATGCAACCGAAGTGGCAGGCTCGGTTCCCAGCAACACCGTAAGTGCTGCTAGTTCAGGCACCTTCTCCACCGCGTTGTTGCCTTCAACGCCGTTCTGATCTGCCTGCAGAATCGAAATCCCGGTGTCGCCGTTGAGGTCGCCCTCGAGTGCTGCGACCTCCGACACGGCCAGTAGCTGAGGTGACAGCAGACCCGCCACGACGGAGTACGCATTCACCGGTTCCGTGCACGACGTGTTCTCGAACGCACCGCAGTCGTCCAGCTGAGTTGCAACGGTGCAAGCCGTCTGTCCATCTTTGCAGCGAGGCTCTTGACTGCTCACGGCCCCGTAGAGCCCACCGTCAAAGCGCGCCTCGATCTGGTCGAGCTGGTCTTGACTTGGAGCTTCAGTCGGCAGGCTTCCTCCGCCACCTTCGAGCAAGACCAACCCACGGAGTTTTTCGTAGCCGGGTTCAGGGTCACCGCCGTCTAGGTTGAAGTCCGTTGCTGCGTAGCGCGCCGTGAAGCCCGTTCCGGCGGAGTGACCGCCTAGGAATACATTGGCGTTGCGCGCGGCGCTTCGAGCTGCCTCCACCACAGCATCGATGTCTTGCGAGTGCACGAGCGTGGTCCACTGGGCCATGAACGCGAGGTCTTCCCCGGTGTTGTAGAAGATGGCGCGGCGGTTGAGCTCGGAAGCCAGTGTCGGGTGCATCTCGAGCCCGAGCTCCTCGCCAAACAAGAAGTCGAGACCGATTGACGGATCTTGCTCTTGCTCGGCAAGATCCAACCCTGCGGTGTCCTCCAGTTGGTTCGATCTCCGATCGACCGCCCACACTTCGACCACCATCGACGCCTCGCTCTTGGCGTGTCGCATCAGGCTCTCGGCTAGCACCGCGAACGTCGAAGCACCCCCCTCAAAGCCCGGCACCAGCACCAGGATCGCATCCGGCTGACTGTCGGCCTGGTCCGACAAGTAGTAGCGCGTGTAGCGCCCGTGATTGAGGTCGAAATCAGCGCTGCCAAACTGTTCGATGAGCTTTGGGTTAGTCACCGTGACTCCTGGGCTCCCAGGCGTGTGCGCGGGCTTTGCGGCACTCGGAAGATCCACGGTCTCCAGCTGAAACGACGAAGCCGCTGGGTCACCACCGTTCGCGCAGGCGGTAAGAAGCAAAAATGGCACGGCAAGCGCGAGAACATGAACGTTGGCGATCGATGACATCGTGTTCACTCCGGGCGACTGAAGACCGAGGCAAGAGCGTCGCACGGCTCTACAGGGAACGGAAGAAGAAGCTGCGTGTGAGCGTCGTGCTAGGCTGCCGGCCGACGCTACTGGCCTACTAGGACTTTCTCCATCCGCTGAAACACGTCGTCGATCACCTTCGCTTGCGGCAACAGGGTGATGCGGAAATAGTTTCGGTAATCCACATTGAAGCTGGAGCCTGGCGCCACGAGCACATGCTGCGTTTCCAGCAACTCCATCGCGAACTCCTGGTCGTCGAACCCGGGCAGCTTGTCCGTGTTGGCCCCGACGAAGGCATACATCGAACCACCGGGCACAATCAGGTTCAGGTAATCGCTGACTTCAACGCCCCTGATCACGGCTTGGCGAGACTCGTACAAGCGCCCGCCCGGACGAATCAGCTTGTTCAGGCTCTGGTAACCACCCAGTGCCGTCTGCACGCCCCACTGTCCGGGCACGTTGCTGCACAGGCGTAGCGACGCCAGGAGATCGAGGCCTTGCAGATAATCCGCAGCAAGCTCATTGGTGCCGCTGAACACCACCCAGCCGACACGGAAACCACAGGCACGGTAGACCTTGGACAAGCCGCTGAACGTGCCGCACAGGGTGTGCTTCACAAGCGGCGCCACCGGAATGAACTCGGCGTCGTCATACACCATGCCGTCGTAGATTTCGTCGCTGAATACGACGAGGTTGTGCTGTTCGGCGAGTGCGACCATGCCCTCGAGCACCTCCCGGCTGTACACGGCGCCGGTAGGATTGTTCGGGTTGATGATGACGATCGCGCGGGTTCGGTCCGTAATCAGGCTGGCCAGCGCATTGAGGTCAGGCTGAAACTGCTTCTCGGGTGGGCACGGGTAATGCACCGGCGTGCCACCGTTCAGTCTTACCGCAGCGGTCCACAGCGGATAGTCGGGGCTCGGTATCAGCACCTCGTCGCCGTCGTTGAGCAGTGCGCGCAACGTCAGGTCAATCAGCTCGCTTACACCGTTTCCCATGAACACATGCTCGGCAGTCACGTTCATGATGCCGCGTTCCTGCTGCTGCATCACCACCGCTTCACGTGCCGGGAAGATGCCTTTCTGGTGGCAGTATGCCTCGCTGCTGGGCAGGTTCTCGATCATGGCCATGCGCATGGTCTCAGGCGTGCGGAAGCCGAACAGACCCGGGTTTCCGATATTCATCGAGATGATTTCGTACCCCTGACGCTCCATCTCGTGCGCACGCTGCGCGAGCTGCCCACGTATCTCGTAGCGAACACCGCGCAGGTTGTCGCTGGTTTTGATTTCAGTGTTCATCGCTTGGCTCCAGCCTGGTCCGAGCCGAGCGAATGGGCAAGAACGAGGCCCCTCCGCGAGAGATCCGCCGTTGAGGACACCGACCACTCCGGCGTGGTCTACCACGCGAACTACCTCAAGTACTTCGAGCGTGCGCGCGAGCATATTTTCGGCGTCGACGAACAGGAGCGATTCTCATGCGGGCGACTCCCCAGCCTTCTGCGTGATTGCCGCGAGTCGCTCGGCGACGAATTCACGAAACTCGGGCCGCCAGTCCGGTTCAAGCCGCTCCAGCCACTCGCGTGCACCAGGATTGACAAGAATCGCATCAATGAGGCCGCCCGTACCTTCTGAGCCATGGGGATCGTGACGCACCGAAAGCTCCCGAATGTAGGCTCCCTGAATCGACGAGAATGTGTTCCGCAGGAGCAACCCGAATCTGAATTTCTCCGATGCGTCCAGACCGCTGACGCTCCTCAAACCTTTTCGAAAAAGTTGAGCAAGAACAGGGTGCAGAATCATTAACTCGCGAATACCATTGCCGGACTCGATATTGCGTTCGAACGCCGCGAGCTCCGCAGACTGGACGCTTCGCAACATCAGCCGAGTATTCTGCCGGATTTGAATCGCCACATAAACCAGCGACACGAGAAGACCCATAGCACCAATTGCTTCAGCTACAGCTCCGACTGCTATCCAGTTTATAGGTCCGACTGCTACCCAGTTCATGGCTGTCTCCATGAGTCGATCGATGGGCCAGAGGTCAACATGGACTCGTTGTTCGCGTTGTCGTGGCCAGCTGCGGTCGTGCGCCGGCGTCGTTGAGCTCAACCGTCACGGGAACGCCATTTCGAAGCGTCTGGAGCACCACGCAGCAATGCTCTGCGGCAGCCAATAGCTTGGCTTCGAGTTTCGGCATGGTTCCCGGCGCGAGCTCTAGATCCACTCGGACGTTCATCTGCTGAAACGCGACCGGGGCCTCTTTGGACACACAGAGGGTACCGCGCACGTCGACGTCCCCCGCAACGGTGACCGCGAGCTTCATAATCTCGACGTCGAGCTGCCCTGCGATCTGACGGAGCGTCGAATCTGCGCAGGCAGCCAGCGCGGAACACAGTATATCGCCCGGATTCGGAAAGTCGTGCAGACCACCAAGCGCGCGATGCACTCCGACCGGGACTTTCACGCCATAGCCGAGACCCAGCTCGACTTCGCTGTGCAGTGGATCACTCGGTGCGTAGCGGGCTTGCCCCGTGCGGGCTCCATCTTGAATCATCGCGCACTCCGGATGCTTGCGGTAGGTCCGGATGCGTTCGAGGCGGCGGCGATTGAGAGATTCTGTCGGATTGGAGTCTGTCGTGGATACTGCGGGTTTCATGATTCACGCCTTGGTTGTGGTGTTGTGAGCAACGCTCTACCCAAGTGGCGCTAGAACCGATCGAGCGACCGCCAGCTAACGTATGGCGGGGCAGAGATTGTGTAATAGGGGCATGAAAGGTAGGATTCCGACGTGCCCAGCATCCGATTCTGCAGCACCCCAGATGGCAAACGGCTCGCGTATGCCCTCGACGGTGACGGGCCGGCCATCGTCTTTCCGGCTTGGTGGATCAGCCACGTCGAAAAGGACTGGGAGCACGGACCCTTTCAGGAGTTCTTCAGTGCTCTTGCGCAGCATCACCTCGTGGTTCGCTACGATCGCATTGGCGTGGGCCTGAGTGATCGGGACCGCGATCCGAAAGACATCACGGTTGACCGCGAAGTCGAACACATGGGGTCCCTCATCGACCATCTTGGGCTCGATAAGGTCACGCTCTTTGGCGTGTCGTGCGGCGGTCCGACTGCGATCACCTACGCGGCACAGAAGCCGTCCAGGGTTCGGAACCTCATTTTGCACGGTTCCTATCTTCGCGGTTGCACGATCTGTAAACCCGAAGTCCAAGAGGCCATGCTTGGGCTCGTTCGTGCAAGCTGGGGCCTCGGTTCCAAAACATTGGCTTCGATCTTCACACCGGACCATTCGCCGGAAGAGCTTCGACGAACCAGCCGCATGCAGCGCGACTCGGCAAGCAGCGAAACGGCAGCACAACTACTGATGCTGACGTATTCTGCCGACGTCGCAGCGATAGCGTCCGGGGTTGTGGCCCCGTGTTTAGTGACGCATCGGCACCACGACAGCGCGATCCGCTTTGACGCAGGGCGTGAGCTCGCCGCGAATCTCCCGGATGCCTCCTTTGTGCCGCTCGACGGTGCGGCACATGCCCCATGGGAAGGAGACAGGGCAGCACTACTGGAACAAGTCTTCGAGTTCCTGGGCACCGGCCCCACCGCCAGGACGGTTGGCGTCTCCCAAGCGACGGCCGCGAACGAGAACGCGCTCGTCCGGCGGGGCGAGGTGTGGACGCTATCGTTCGAAGACGCGCAGGCGCTTCTCAAACACAGCAAGGGGCTCGCTGACCTGTCCACACTCCTAGCGAATCCCGGCGCAGAAATCGCTGCCGCGACGCTCATGCGCGGAGTGGAACCCACCGCTGCGCCTGTTGGGAGTGATGACATGCTCGACGACCGCGCCCGAAGCGAGTTCCGGGCGCGAGTGCAGGCGATCGAAGAAGATCTTGAAGAAGCTCGCTCGTTCAACGACCTCGGCAG
>JBGUEF010000250.1:0-5411 GCA_041821485.1 Deltaproteobacteria bacterium | reverse complement strand
CGTGTCCCCTCCCTCGCGGTCATCGGCCAGACAGGCGTCGCGGGCGTCAACGAGCGGGTATTTCCGATGTACCGACTCGGCCTCAACCTTGCAGTTCCCCTTTGGGACGGAGGCAGAGCCCTTGCCCTGGCCCATTCAGCGGACGCGCAAGCGATCGAGCTCGACGCGCTCGCCCGAGACGCGCACGTGGCGCGCAATGACGAGCGCCAACAGGCGCGCCTCGATCGTCAGCACGTCGAGGAGCAGCTCACGATCGCCAACAGTCTCGTCGAGGTCTCGGAGAAGCGCGTCGAGCAGGCACAAACCAGCTACGATCTCGGCGCAAGCGATCTCGAAGCCGTTGCCGATGCCCGCGAGGCGCTCCGTGATGCACAATCCCGTCGAGTGCAGATCCAAGTCGCCCGTACCGACGCAATTTTCCGCTTGGCCGGCCAGGACTAGCCTAGTAGCGAAAGATATACTCGAGCCAGAGCCAGTGCTCGGGGTTGGGCACACGCACCCGCGTCGACTCGCGATGGTCGAGGAAGAAACGGAGGTCGTACCGCAACCGCAGCGTGTCGCGTTCCCGCACGGTCAGCGCGGCATCTAGATATGCCCACAAGGTTTGCGGGAGGCGGTGGTTGTCCCAGACGTCTTCGAAGTCGTAGCGCACACGGAGCCGAAGCCGGAGGAGGTCGACGGGGTGGGTGGTCACATTCAGAATTGCGGCGACGTCCTGTTGAAAGTGGGGGCCAGCGAGCTTCGAGCCGACCCATCGGTGCTGAAACTGCCCCGATATCGCGAAGCGCCGAACTGGCTCGTAGGCGAGCCGCGTCGCCAAGACGAACCGTTGCGACGCGCTATTGCGGTATTCGGTCCACAGCGCCCAGGCCCATGATGAGGCGATTCGTACGTCCGCGCGGGCGAAGAACAGCCCATTGAGCGCGCCGGACGAGAGCTGACGCCATCCGTCGACCGCCGTCCGCAGACCGACGCGTTGCCCCAGTTGCGTGGTTGCGCGAAGGCGAAGCCCGGCCTCATCTCGCGCCCGTAGTCCGTCGAGCTCGTCGGGCGCCGAGACAGGTCGCGCATACGGGTTGACGTACTTGGTTCCGTAGTAGCGCGCCGACACATCGACCTCAATGCCAGGAAGGGTCGTCACGCTTCGTAGGACCAGCCCATAGCCGCCGCCACCACCCAGCTGTGAATCGAAGCTCCGCGCGACTTCGGCGAAGAAGTCCTGCGCGCGAAATCCGAAGGCGGCGTCCACCCCGAGCGCTCCGAACGGGCCGCCGAACGGTTTGCGCGAAAACTCCTGGAATCCGAGCTCGACTCCTCGAACCAGCCATTTCGGTACCGATCCGTACCCGGTGAGCCCGACATGCGCCCGGTCATTCCAGAAGTAGCTCGTGTTCACGCCAGCGAGGCCCTCGGCGTACATCGCGGGCAGGGTTGCAAACGCAGCCGCGCTCGCCGGCGCGGTTGGATCGCCAGTTCGCACGTATACCGGCGGTGCGCCGCAAGCCGGGTCTTCGTCGCGACGTGGGTCGTCACACGCCCCAGCGTCGAAGATCTCGATCTGCGCGATCCGATGCACCTGGTACGACCCCCATGCATACGCCTGAAGCCAGCCTTGCCCGAGCGGAAGGGCCTTCAACCCCACGGCGACACCGGCCAATCGATTCGTCCACGCATAGTCGGGTGTGACTCGCGTGACCCGATCGCTCGGACACGGCGACACCTGCAGCTCTCCGGCAGAGCGCCTGCACGCAAGCCCCAGCTCGTTGTCCCGGCGAAGCTCGTAGTCCCCGAAGAAGCCGTTGGGCGTGACCTGGTCCGTCACGTCGAATGTCAGCCGTTGTCCAAAGCCGACGCGATACGTTCCGCCGACGATCTCCCACTCGTCGTCCTCCCACTCGATGTAGAGCTTCGGCACATCGAAACGAACGCGCTCGGCCTCGGCACTCAGCGCAGCTCGGTTCGGGTCCCATCGAGCTCGATGCAGTCCGTTTCGCGTGAGTGTACCGGCGACGCCGATGTCCAAGTTGTGAAGTGCTTTGACGCGCGCCTGCACCGCGGACGCAGGGGGCAGCCTATCGTGCCGGCCGCTCCATCTCCCCTGGACCCGCAGGAACCCATTGGCGCGCGGCTTCGGTGCATCCGGAACTCGAACGATCACGAACGCTTGCATGGAGCTCACCAGCTCTGATTCGAGCACACCGGCGGCCACCAAGTCCCTAAGGCCGTGAATCACTCCGACTTCTCGACGGTACGCCAGGATCCGATCGACGTGCCCGTAGTCGAGGTTCGGAAGCAGATACAGCCCTTGCCGACTGGCCCGATTCAGCTCTACGCGGGTCTGATAAAGAAGCAGCAACGCGTTGAACGAAGATTCCGAGATTTGCTCGGTCACCAGCAAGTCGTAGAGGTCCTCCTCGGTCTCGATGTCGATGAAGACCTCGTACTGGACAGCCGATGCTGTGCGCGGCGTCAGGGCGAGCAGGCAGGCGAAGACAAGTGTGCGCCTCAGAAGCACCAGGGGTTCGCGGAGCCAGGCGTCCCCAAGTCACCATCGCCGTACGCATGCACGGCGTCGCAGACCCTACCGAGCTCATCGATCTGGGTTGCCACCCCCGCCTTCGAACGCTCATACGTCACGGCGTCGAGAACCTGATCATCGATGCTCAAGGTGATCGTTTCGTCGCTGTTGTTCAGTGAAAGGGAGAGCTCGGCATCGATGCCGTCGAGTCCCCCGTTCTCCCTGGGATTCGCGTTCCGCGCGAAGACCACGTGCGCGCCCGGTCTCACACGCAAGCAGTCCTGGCTCTCCACCGTCGCCGTGCGGGACGTGAGATCCGACAGCATGAGGCCGTTCAGGTCGGCTGCGGCATCGAACCGGACCTCCACCCACTCTCCTTCTCGATTCCCGACGGCGGACGGGTTCGCCATCCACTCGACGATATGCGCGTCACCCAGCCGCGAACTCGCGATGTCGCGCGGCGTACCCTCGTCGAAACACATGCCGGGGCCCAACACCGGTGGACAGGCCGGGTTCGCATCGCCCGGTGTTCCGAAGTTCTCCGCGATGTACTCGTCTTGCGGGAGCGCCAAACAGACCTCGCCACTAGGGTCGACCTGCCAGGCGACTCCCTCGACCGTGCCGTCGTAATCGACCCGGTCCAGCAGGACATCGCGGACCGCAGCTACGACGCTCCGCTCTTCGGAGTTTCCCAGACTGAACTTCAGCTCCGCGTCGACGCGGGGAGCCGCCGCCGGACTCGCCCCGAAGACGACCCGTGTCCCCGCGTCGACCGGAAAACAGTCTTCTTGGTCGAAGACGACCTCCAACGCGTCCGCGTCCGGCCCGAGCTGAAAACCGTTGAGGTCGATGCCGGCGGTGAAGAACGCCTCGACCCACTCCAAGTCCGCGTCCGGCCCTTCCGGATTGGCCATCCACTCGGTGAGCTGCACCTCATCCGGCGAAGGCAGGTGGACTGCTCGTTCAGACCCACGTTCGCGACAAGTGCCCTCCATCTGCAAGACCTCGCAGGGGCTGTTGCTGCTTCCTGGCGTCCCAAAGTTCCCGGCCGAGATCTCGTCGACGCCCTCCGGCGTAGCGCACCAGTGACCCCGGTCGTCGTTCAGCTCGTGATCCGGCGCCAGCCGCCCATCGAGCTCCAGCGCACGCCCGTCGACCGTGCTCTCGTAACTCACCTGGTCGATGAGCGTGTCACCGCAGCGAATCGAAACGACCGCGTCGGAGTTGCGGAGACTTCCGAGCGATTTCCCATAGCTGTACTCCACGTGGGCCGGCATCAATTCAACCGGCGCGTTCCCAGCTACGAAGTAGCGCTCGGCATCAATCGAGGCGCCGACGAACCGGTGAGCCTTGGGGCTTGCACCGTCGGCCCTGCTCGTGGCGAGCACCAGACCATCGAGTGCGAGCAGTCCTCCCGTCCGATTGAACAGCTCGATGTACTCACCCTCGCCATCACTTCCGTCGGGGTTCGCGTGCACCTCGGTGACGACCAGGTCACCGGGCTCGATGTCGTCGCAGAGGGTCGCCGTGGCGACCGCCTCACGCCCGCAACCGCTGAGCATCCACACGCATGCGCACCAGCGCAACCAAGTCCAAACACCCGCCATCTCGACCTCCCGTCGCTGTGGTTTCGCGGGTTATCGGACGGCGCCTCGCGCGGTTTCGTTCCGTCGAGTGGTAGGCTACTCGGCGGCCTGGTTTACGTCATCGGGCCACGGCAACCTGGCGAGCACGACCTGTGCAGGGTCTTTCACGACGACTTGGAGCGTCCGGTAGCGCCCCTTTTCGTAGCGTTGCACCGTGCCTCGGACTGCGACCGGCTCTCGCTTGTAGCGGTCAATCCCGCTCTGCCGAAAGACGTCCTCATCGAAGAAGATGACCGGGAACCCGTCCCCCCGCTGCCTCGCCAGTGAGACGCGCACCAGTCCTTTGAAATGCCGGATCTCGTCCACGGTCGACAGGATCGTCACCTCCTGGCCGAGCCGGCCCTCGAGCTCGGCGGGTGCGTCCCAGTGCGACAGCAGAACGTAGTCATCTCGACGGTTCGCCTCATGCTCGAACGCGCGAATGAAGTCGGCGCGGGCGTTCCACCAGGCCCTGCGTTCGTCGTAGTCGCCATAGCCCTCGGCATCCGGGTCCCAAATGCCGCGCTTTGCCTGGCGAGCCTCCGCTTCGGCATGCGTTAGCTGATTGTGGAACCGATGCGAGTACCCGTACTTCGTGAAATACGGGCTCATCCCTGAGCGCACGCACTCGACATTGTAGCTCGTCCACCGCCCGTTCTTCTTGACGAACGCATAGGCGAGCAAGCGTCCGAAGTGCCCCCGGATCTCTTTTGGGTCATCGCGCTCTAGCCGCACCGATTCTGCGCCTTCGAAGAAGGCTTTGGCGAACTCAGTGGCCTGTTCCCCCATTGGCGTTCCGGCCTTCTGCGGGCGCGGCGCGTTGCCGCGCTTCTTCTTCATGTACTGCCCGAAATCCTTCTCCGCAGCCGCACGGTCGGCCTTGCCGTGCAGTTTCTCTTCAGTATCGATCGACAGCAAACGAATGGAGTCATCGACGCCCTCGACTCGAATCGTGTCCCCATCGACCACGGGGTCGTCGGCCAGTTGGTACTCGCCGATCAGGAGCCCTTCCTGTTCAAGGCCTTTGCGTGGCGGAGAAGCCTCCGCCCTACGGTCGGCCTCCCCGGTGTGCGCCTCCGCGCCGTCAACCAGTTGAATTGGTGCCTCGGCCGTCACGCCCCGGTCGCAGCCTGCGCTCATCGCGAGGACGCAAGCGCCCCCTGCCAAGATGCCACCCCACATTCGCATCAACCCTAACTTATTCAATTTGACCCCAGGCCGCTACCGCTTACACGACAATCATCATCATCATCATCAGCAGCAGCAGC
>JBGUEF010000249.1:0-5432 GCA_041821485.1 Deltaproteobacteria bacterium | reverse complement strand
CCGGAAGCGCTCGCGGCGCTAGGAGAGGCATCGGGTTTTCGTTGGTTGGCGATGAAGAGCGACGCCGACGTGTTCCAGACCGAAGCAGGTTCTCTGCGCTTGGCGGTGGTTGGTGTACGTCCTGGCGCGGAGCGGGAGGCGGTCGCCGCCGCGGTTCGGGGCGTTCAGAAGGAAACCGATTTGACCATCGCACTGGTCGATGGGTCGCGCCGGGACGCGAATCGCATCGGGGCGGTCGATGGGGTCGACTTCGTGCTTCAAGGTGGGCTCGACGAGGACGAGCCGGTTCCGCCTCGCCAGGCCGGCAAGGCCTGGGTGCTTCACGCGAGCAGACAGGGCCAAGGGCTCACCGTCGTCGACCTCTTCCGGAAGAAGACGGACGGGTCCTTCATGGACCGGAGCGAGTGGTCCCGGTCCGAGCGCGCCGGTCAACTCGATCGTCAGGTCGAGGATCTCTCGGCGAAGATCGCCGCCTGGGAGAAATCGGGGGACGTGGACGCCGCGGATCTCGACACACAACGCGCGCGCCTAGCTGAGTTGAAGACAGAACGTCAGGCGCTCGATGCGCCTTCGGTGCAGGCGGTCGGCAACAGCTTGTTCGCCAGTTGGATTCCGCTCCCGAAGAACGCGCCGAGAGACCGGGATGTCGAGAAGTTGATGCTCGAGCACGACAAGGTCGTGAACGCAGCCAACAAGGTGGCCTTTGCCGATCTCGCGCCACCGCCGCTCGGGCATGGAGACATTGCGTACGTCGGCTCAGCGGCTTGCGGTGCCTGCCACCAGACGGCCTATGCCTGGTGGCGCAACCACGCGCACGGAGTCGCGTATCTCACGCTTCAGCAGCGAAGCAAGGAGTACAACCTCGACTGCGTGGGCTGTCACGTCACGGGTTACGATCAGCCGGGCGGCTCGACCGTCACCCACAACTTGAATGGGGGGTTGCTCAACGTCGGTTGCGAGAGCTGCCATGGACCGGGCGCCGCGCACGGGAAGGACCCCGAGAAGGTCGGCATCGTGCGCGACACACCAGCGTCGACCTGCCTGCAGTGTCACAACACCCAGCACAGCGACCTCTTCGACTTCGATGCCTACCGCAAGACGCTGATCGTCCCGGGTCACGGCCTACCGCCAATGGTGCGCTGAGGCGATTGACGCCACCGGCGCGACCCTCAAATCTCGAGAGACCTCGGCTTCACGTGAGCGCGAATCCATCCGACGATCTCTTCGAGCGCTGCGCCCGGTGTGAAGATGGCACCGACTCCTTTGGCGATAAGCGATTCGGCATCTTGCTCGGGGACGATGCCGCCACCGAACACAATGATGTCATCTGCGCCGCGAGCCGAAAGCGCTTCGAGAACCGCGGGAAACAAGGTGTTGTGTGCGCCCGACATGATCGAGAGGCCGACCGCGTCGACATCTTCCTGAATAGCCGCCACGGCGATCATGTCCGGCGTTTGATGGAGCCCGGTGTAGACCACTTCGAACCCGGCATCACGAAGCGCACGCGCCACCACTTTGGCCCCCCGGTCGTGGCCGTCGAGGCCTGGCTTGGCCACTAGGATTCGGATTTTGGGTTGGGGCATTGGGGGGTGGTTTACGTCAAGGACAGGGGCAGCGCCAGGGACAGTGCCAGCGTCAGTCCCAGTCCCAGTGACGGCGTCAGCGCCGGTTCCGTTGTCGGCCTCGGTCTCGGTTCTCGGACGCGGAGGATGATATGATCCCCCAATGCTTTGGCCCCTCTCCTTCCGCGGTGGGCTTCGCCCTGAGTTTCCCGACGTTCGTGCCGACGTCGAGGCCTGGTGCGCTGAAGAAGGAATCGGCCGTCCAACGGACGCACTCATTGCCGATTTCTACCTGCCGATGACCGCGTGGATCGCGGACCACGTTGAGGATGCGACCTTGGTGTTTGGGCTGAACGGGGCGCAAGGGACCGGGAAGTCGACCTTGGCTCGGCTGCTGCAGCGGCTCTTGGAGCGGGTGCACGGGCTGCGCGCCGCAATCCTTTCGCTGGACGACATCTATTTGTCCGGAGCCGACCGTCTCCAACGGGCGAACACGATTCATCCCTTGCTTGCCACCCGCGGCGTGCCTGGAACGCACGACGTGGAGCTCGGGATACGGGTCCTTCGTTGCCTGCGCGAGGGGAAACCGATCGCGTTGCCACGGTTCGACAAGGCGAAGGACGAGCGGCATCCCGTTGCACAGTGGCCGCCCTGGGAGGGCCGGTGCGACCTGGTGATCTTCGAAGGCTGGTGCGTAGGCGCGCGTCCGCAGCGCGCTGATGAGCTCGAGGCGCCGGTCAATGGGCTGGAGCGCCTGGAGGACCCGGCGGGCGACTGGCGCTGGTATGTGAATCGAGAGCTTGCTGGGCACTATCAAGTGCTGTTCGCAGAGTTGGACCTTCTGCTGATGCTACGTCCGCCCGACTTCGAGCGAGTCTACGCCTGGCGCGAAGAGCAAGAGGCTCGCCTGCGTGCTGCCGGCGGCGGCCCCGAAGTGATGACTCCCTCCGCCGTGCGCCGCTTCGTCATGCACTTCGAGCGCCTGACACGTTTCATGTTGGAGGAGATGCCTGGGCGCGCGGACGCTGTGGTGCACCTCGGCGAGGACCATGCGCCGATGCACGTGGAGCTCGGCGACGAGCGCTCATGACACTTTGCCGCGGGTTTCTTCTTCGACCTCACGATCGAAATCGCCCCTGGGAGCCTCGTACAATGCTCCCGAGTAGTGCTTGGCGTAACTCGCCATGATTTCGTCGAGCGGCAGGTCGTCGTACTCGTCGTGAAAGCGGAGGTACTCCATGTGTTTGCGACCTTCGAGATCGAAGGGGTGGTAGATCGAATCCTCGGTCCCATCGAACTCCAGAGGCTTGATTCGGAACTTCTCGCAGAGCTCGATGTTGAACGCGGGTGTGGCTTTCACCCATTCACCGTCGAGCTGAATCGCCGTGTAGCCGTGCCAATAGAACACGTCGGTGCTCATGACTTGCCGCAGGCGCGCCGTGGAGAGGTGGTTTTTCACGTCGGCGAACCCGAGCCTCGCTGGAATCTCGAGAGCCCGGCAGCAGGCCGCTAGAAGAATCGCCTTGGGCACGCACCAGCCGCGGCCTGCCTGGAGCGTGGCGCTGGCTCTCAGGCCGGGCACCGTCATCTGCAGCGAGTAGGGGTCGTAGCGAACCCCATCGCGGACGGCGTAATAGAGCTTCACCGCCCGTTCGCGGGTATCCCGCGCTCCCGATGCGCTGGCTTCCGCGAAGGAGATGACCGCCGGGTGGTCGGAATCGACTGTCGGGGTGGGTGTCAACGCGTCGTGCATGGTTAGAGAGTTGCCCCTGCGCAGCTGGAGCCAGTGCCGGCGGTGCAGCCGAAGCAGTGCCGGTCAGTTTGGATGGTGCGCCTCTCGAGCGCGGCGAGATCGAAGTCACGGATGTGTCCCACCGCGTCTTCGGATAACGGGATATCGAGCATCTGGTTGAAGTCGCAATCATAGAGGCGCCCGTCCCAGCCTACCGAGATCGTGTTGCGGCACATGACGCCGTGGGCTGCCTGGGGATTGAAGGATTCGACCAGGCGACGCATGTAGCCTTCGAGATTGCCGGTCTCGAGTAGCCACTCGAGGTAGCGGCTGATCGGCATGTTCGTGATGGTGTAGAGCGCGTCGAACGAGACGCCGTAGAGCCGTTTGAGCTCGCGCTTCCATTCCGCTTCCAGGGAGAGCTGGGGGGCGGGAAGAACTGCGCCGACCGGATTGGTGACCAAGACGAGGCGAAGCCCCGACCGCCCGTCCCCGTAACCGAGCTCGTTGAGCCTCCGCAGTGCCCGAATACTCTTTTCAAACACCCCATCGCCTCGTTGCAAGTCGGTACAGGTCGGTTGGTAGTGTGGGAGCGAGCAGACGAGCTCGACCCGGTGTTCGGCGAAGAACTCGGGCAATTCCCGGTGCGGCCCAGTTTCCAAGATCGTCAGGTTGCAGCGGTTGATGACGTGCCGGCCGAGCGATGCGCACTGCTCAACCAGCCAACGGAAGCTGGGGTTGAGCTCCGGAGCCCCGCCGGTAATGTCGACGCTCGGGATCGCGTGTCGGCGAAGCGCCTCGACGCAATCCCTGGCGGTCTCCCGTGACATGACCTCGGTGCGATCCGGCCCTGCGTCTACGTGACAATGACGGCAGGTCTGATTGCAAAGCTTGCCGACGTTGATCTGTAAGATGTCAATCGACGTGGGCTGCAGAGGCCACAGCCCCTCGCTCGTGAGGGCCTGTTGGAAGTCGGTGCCGATTCGCAGCTCCCCGAGGTGCGTGAGCTGCCGGCCCGCGTCTGCGAGTGGAAGGCGCCGTGCGTGGAGCGAACGTCTGGGGCTCGTCTGGGTTTGCGGGATCGATGGCATCGGTCGGTGGCGGCGCAGTGCCGAGAACGCGTACGTGAACGTTGTCCGGACGTTAGCAGCCGAAGCCGGATTCCACAGGAGAAATTAGAGACGCGTGTAGGCGCGGTCGCGGGTCCCCACTGCGAAGGGCGTCAGGCAGACCGTGGCACCCGTATCGGTCAGACGACCTGCGACCCAAGACGGCTCCATGCCTTCGGCAAGAAGGTCGTAGAAGGCGAGGACGGCGCCACGACGCTCGGATCGATTCAGGAGCAGCTGGTGGCCCTCGGCGTCGAAAGCCTTGAAGATGCCGTTGGACTCGATGCGATACGGGGCAATGAGCGCGAACGGTTCGGACAGAGACGGGTGCGCCTGCACCGATTCCCGGTAGCCGTCGGTCACCGTGGCGAAGTTCCGGCTCGCGACTTGTTGGACCCGGTCCCAGCTGCCCTGGGGTACATCGGGTTGGACCTCGTATTGGAGGACGCGGATCCGCTGCGGTGTGGGCCCGGCCTCGACCTCGGCCAGACCGACGCGGAGTTGCCGTGGACAGGGGCCGAGCGAAGCGGCGGTATTTCGCCGTCGATCTTCGCGGTAGATGTTGCCCGAGCGGATATCGATCAGGTAGCGGCGCTCGACGCTCGCGCGTTCGGTGCCAGATAACCATTCCCGACCAATTTCGATCATAGTCCGATCGTACAGAAGCTCGAGCTCGGGCATCGAGCCTGGCTGCGCCCCCAACCAGGCCGCTAGCCGTTGCTCCGACTCGCGCGTCGACTCGTCCGCGCGCAGCGCTTCGGCAAGTTGGGATGAGCCGTCGAGGATTCGCGCCACGCGCCGGAGCTCTCCGGAGCGAATCTCGTGTTGGAGACGCCCGATGAACCGGCCAAGCCCTGGAGGCGTCGGCTGCGGTGCCACGTCGGTGACGCGCTCGAGGGCGGCGTCGACCGATGGCGCGTATTGGGCCTTGTCCACGCCCACCCGTGTGACCGCTGTGAGCAGATCATCGAGCGCCTCGGCGAGATCGTTTGGTGCACCCTGCTCGCGTGAACGGCCTAGGATCGAGAC
>JBGUEF010000248.1:0-5433 GCA_041821485.1 Deltaproteobacteria bacterium | reverse complement strand
GCTGATGCGAAGGCAGAGGGCGCGAGCGTCGACGTGGTGTACAGCGTGACGCAAGCCGTGGAGCTCGCCCGCGAGCATGATGAGGAGATCGTCTTCTTCGCATCAGGCTTCGAGACTACGGCGGTCGCGACGGCCGCCATTCTGGTCGATGATCCGCCGGACAACTTCTCGGTACTTTCCGCACACAAGTACATCCCTCCAGTCATGGAGATCGTCGCCGAGATGCCGGAAACCAAGATCGAAGGCTTCCTTGCGGCAGGACATGCAGCGACGATCACGGGCTCGGCGGTGTTCGAGAAGTTCGTCGAACGTCACGGCTTGCCGGTCGTGATCGCGGGCTTCGAGCCACTGGACGTCATGGCGGGGCTGGTAAAGCTGCTCGAGGTGATCAACAGCGGCGAGCCAAGGGTCGAGAACGCCTTTCCACGCTGCGTAACGCGGGAGGGGAACATTCACGCTCAGAAGCTGCTTTGGCGCGTCTTCCGAGCCACTGGGGGTCGCTGGCGCGGCATCGCGCACGTCCCGAACGGCAACCTCCGGCTTCGCGATGAGTTCGCCAAGTACGACACGCGAAAGCGCTTCACGATCGACGCGTCTGCGCTCTGGGCCTACGCGCCGCCGAAGCTCGTGCAGCAGTGCCAGTGCGGCGACATCATGGCGGGGATTGCGTCGCCATCGGATTGCCAACTCTTTGGCAAGGAGTGTACGCCGGACAAGCCGGTCGGCGCATGCATGGTCAGCGCAGAGGGCACTTGCAGGATCTGGCATCAGTACGGTGGACGGCCCGACCTGCGCTCGATGAGGCGAGGCGCTGCATGACACGCAACGCACGATTCATCGACGAACGGATCACGCTCAAGTACGGCACGGGCGGCGGCGCGATGCGCGCACTGATCGAACAGGTGTTCGCGAAGGACATGGGCGACGTTGGGCACGACGGCATTGGCCTCGCGGCGATGGACGACGGCGCGGCGATCCGCATTGGCGACCAGTACTTGGTGATCGCGACAGACTCGCACGTGGTGCAGCCCATCGAGTTTCCAGGGGGGGACATCGGGCGATTGGCGGTCTCCGGAACTGTCAATGATCTCGCTATGATGGGGGCGACAGAACCTTTGGCGCTGACCTGCGCGGTGATCATCGAAGATGGCTTTGAGCGCGATACGCTGAAACGGATCTGGGAGTCGATTCGAGCGACATGTGAAGAGGCCGAAACGACAATCGTGACCGGTGACACCAAGGTGATGGGCCATGGCGAGCTCGACGGTCTCGTCCTGAACACGACGGGGGTAGCCCTCACGAAGCGCCTGGTCTCCGACGCCGGACTTCGAGCGGGAGACAAGATCTTGGTGACCGGAACGATGGGAGATCACGGGCTCGCTATCATGGCGACTCGCAACGAGCTCGCTTTGGAGACCACGCTCCAATCCGATGTCGCGCCGATACACACCCTCGTGCGGCGCGGGCTCGACGTTGGAGGGGAGGGTGTCGTCGCCCTCAAAGATCCAACTCGCGGGGGCTTGTCGAGCGCGTTGCACGAGATGGCCGAGAAGAGCGGCGTCGGGATCATCGTGGACGAGACAGCGGTACCGCTGCGTGACGAGGTTCGCGCTGTCGGCGAGCTCCTCGGCATCGACCCACTGGTGTCGGCCAACGAAGGCAAGGCGGTCTTTGGCCTGCGGCCCGAGGTCGCGGCCGGAGTTCTCGACGCCATCCGCTCTCACCCCCTGGGCCGGGACGCAGCAATTGTGGGCGAATGCGTGTCGGAACGGCCCGGGTTCGTCGTTCTCGATACCGGCTTCGGGAGTCGGTTATTGTCCGAACCGGAGGGTGAGCTCCTTCCTAGGATCTGTTGAGCGATGGGCACGATGAAGCACATCCGAGTCGAACGCGAAGGCGCCGTGGGCATCCTCACGATCGCGCGCCGGGAGCGACTCAACTCACTCGACGTGGAGACCGCCCAAGACTTCCGGAGGGCCGGGCTACAGCTGGCGCGCGACCGCGACGTACGCGCTGTTGTGATCCGAGGCGAGGGCGGCGTGTTCTGCAGTGGCGCCGACTTGAAGTACATCCGCGACGGAGGCAACCAGGGCGACCTCGGGTACTTGCAACCAGAAACGCGGAAGCCGGACGAGGGCTATGGAGAGATCTTCAAACAGATCCTCGAGTACATCCACAGCACGATCTCGGAAATCCGGCGAGCGCCGAAACCATTTATCGCAGCGGTCGACGGTCCGGCCGCCGCAGGTGGTTTTGGAATCGCGATGAGCTGCGATCTGGTCGTCGCCTCGGAGCGCGCCTGGTTCGAGTGGGCTTACCTCAAGACCGGGCTCACGGGCGCAGAGAGCTCGACGTTCTTTTTGCCCCGCCTGGTAGGCCTTCGAAAAGCTCTCGAGCTGGTGCTGCTGAACCCACGATTGACTGCGCAGGATGCGCTCGAATGGGGTCTAATTAATCGAGTGATTCCCAATGGTTCGCTTGATTCTGAGGCACTGCGAATCGCAGCTCAGCTCGCCGACTCGCCCACTGCGGCGGTCGGCGCAGCCAAGAACCTCCTCAACCAAGCCGCAGGGATGGACCGCCTGGACGTTCACCTCGACGCCGAGCTCACAGAGCTCGCCCGGATCGCGGACGGTCCGAATTTCGCCGAAGGCCTCGTAGCCTTTTTCGACAAACGATTACCGGAGTTCGAAAGCGAGTAGCGCCATGCATGAATACTCCATCGTTGCTTCTTTGATCGATCGCGTGCAGCAAGAAGCTGCCGCGCACGGAGGCACGCGCGTGCATCGCTTGCACGTGAAGATCGGCGAGCTCTCGGGGGTCGAGATCGACTTGTTGAAGACTGCGTTCGACACCTTCCGCGAGCGCACGATTTGTGATGGCGCAGAGCTCGCGATCGACACAGTCGCTCCCGCATGGGCATGCCCCTCATGCGAGCGCGCGGTTGAGCGGGGCGCGATCTTGCGATGCGACGCCTGCGGGCGCCCTGCCCGCATGATTCAGGGAGACGAGATCATCTTGCAAAGGATTGAAATGGAGGCCCCCAATGTGTGAGACCTGCGGATGCGGTGACCCAGAAATCGTACCGATTGAAGTGCAGGAGCGAATCCTCTCGGACAACGACGCCCAGGCAGCCCATAATCGCAGTCATTTCGAGGCCTTAGGGCTACTGGCTATCAATCTTATGGGCTCGCCCGGCGCGGGAAAGACGGCGGTTCTCGAAGCCAGTGCCAAGGCAGCGGGCGGGCGCCTCAAGCTCGGCGCGGTGAGCGGCGACCTTGCGACCGATCGCGATGCCGATCGTCTGAATGCTTCCGGCATCGTATCTGCGACCATCACGACGGGTTCGGCCTGTCACCTCGATGCGCGTTTGGTTCATCGCGCGTTGCACGACTTCCCGGCGGGCGACCGCGACATCTTTTTCATCGAAAACGTCGGCAACCTGGTGTGCCCCGCGATCTATGATCTCGGTCAGGCAGCCAACGTCGTCGCGCTCTCGGTCACCGAAGGTGAAGACAAGCCACTGAAGTACCCCGTGATGTTCCAGAAAGCAGACCTCGTCTTGCTCACCAAAGTCGACTTGATTCCGCATCTGGATTTCGACGTCGCAGCCGTGGAAGACGGGCTCGCGCGCGTGATGCCCGAGGCCCGCATGCTGAAGGTGTCGGCGAAGACCGGTGAAGGCATCGACGCCTGGTTGCAGTGGCTCGAGGAGCGACGCCCGGCGGAAGGACATCGGCACGAGCACTCACACGGGCATCATCATGAGCACCACTAGCCTTTTCGTCTCCCTGGCCGTCGGCGCTATCACCATAGGATCATTGCATTCTTTGGCGCCTGATCACTGGGTCCCCATCGCCGCGGTTGCGCGCGCGCGCAACTGGTCGAGAGGGCGAACGGCGCGCGTGGCGTTCATCTGCGGCCTCGGCCACGTGACGGTTTCCGTGCTGCTCGGGCTGCTCGCGCTGATGTTCGGTGCGCAGCTTTTTCAATCGCTGGGCGAACGCATGGTCTCGCTTGCAGGTCTGCTGCTGATCGGCTTCGGTGTCGCGTACGCAATCTGGGGTCTGCGCGGCGCTTTCGCACATCGTCTACACGGGCATCATCATCATCACTACGATCACGTGCACGATGCATCACGCGCATCGGTTTGGTCGTTGTTCTTGATCTACTGCGCCGATCCATGCGTTGCCGTGATTCCGATCCTGTTCGCCGCAGCACCGTTGTCTGCTGCGGAGACGATTTCCATCGTGGTGGCCTATGAGGTCGCAACAGTCGGCTCGATGGTCGCCTTGGTCGCTCTGGCCCACTCGGGCGCGCAACTGTTCAAAGGGAAATGGATCGAGCGCTACGGCGACAGCACGGCCGGCGTGCTGATCGTTGCAACAGGCGTCATGGTCGCGTTCCTGGACTGGTAAGCCGGGCGGCGGGACAATTTGGGCGCAGGCTCTATACACGAAGGATATGCACATGAAAATCAAGCAAATCTGTCTGCGGATGCTCTCCGCTGGCCTTCTGATGATCGGGGTCACCGGGTGCACCCAGGTCGATGCCGGCAGTCTCGGCGTGGTGATGAAGTGGGGTGAGATTCAAGACGTGGCGCTCCAGGAAGGCATCCACTTTCGAACGCCGGTGAAGACTCAGATCGTCAACATCTCGACGCGCGTCCACAAGATGGAGGCAAGCGCGACGGCGTCATCCAAAGACCTTCAGGTCGTGTCAACGAAGATCGCGCTGAACTACCGTGTCGACGCGGCGCGGATCGTCGAGGTTTTCCGTAACGTCGGGACACGCCTGGTCGTGGAGAACACGATCATCGATCCGGCACTGCAAGAGTCCCTCAAACAGGCAACGGCGCAGTACACCGCCGAAGAGCTGATCACCAAGCGTCAGCAAGTGAAGGAGACACTCGGCGACAGCATCAAGGTCACGCTCGCCAAGAACGACATCCTGGTCACCGAGCTGTCGATCACCGACTTCCAATTTGCCGCCGAGTACCAAGCCGCGGTCGAAGCAAAGCAGGTCGCTGAACAGAGGGCGCTCACAGCGACGAACGATCTCGCGCGCATCAAGGTCGAGGCCGAACAGGCGGAGGCTAAGGCGCGGGGTACGGCGAACGCGATGCTCGCCAGAGCCGAGGCCGAAGCCAAGGCGCAGGAGCTCCTGAGGAAGACAATTAGTGCTGAAATCGTGTATTTACGGGCGGTGGAGAAGTGGGACGGGCACCAGCCGACCATCGTGGGCGAAGGCGGCGCGATCCTGGATCTCGGCGCCATCAAGAAGGCCGCCGGACGCTGATCAACGCCCGTCCTTCACGAGGCTCGCGAGCTTCGGTAGTAGGGTATCGTGCAACCTGTCGTGACGAGGGTCGTTGCTGCTCATCGCGCGCAGGATGCCGTTCTGATCGATGAGGTGAAAGCCCGGAATCAGCTT
>JBGUEF010000247.1:0-5452 GCA_041821485.1 Deltaproteobacteria bacterium | reverse complement strand
TCGACGTAAAGACTCGGCCGAGCGGGTCCCGCTCGCGAGCACGTGCGTCGCGTGCCGTTCTCCGGTGGTGCAGTTGGGATTCGCCTAGGTGTCGTGTCCCGGCGTGCCCCGGTTGCACCAGCGCGATCAGTCGACCGGAGTTACTTCGACCCAGATGCCGTTCAACTTCGCCATTCCCGAGAAATACTCCAGCGCGTCCGGCCCGTCGGCTGCGAGCAAGTTCGCATTCGCCCCGGTCGTCTGGCTTGCAACGCTCAGCCCGTCGGCTGCCTGGTGCCCCCAGCCGTGCGGCAGGGCCACTGCGCCGACCATCATCTCGTCGGTGAGCTGAACCGGTAAACGGACCGAGCCTGCACTGCTGCGGACCTCGACCATCGCGCCCGACTCGACCCCAGCCGTCTTGCCATCCGACGGGTTCATGTAGAGGTAGTTCGTCGACCGTTTCCCTTCGACGAAACGCGGATGGTTGTGCAGCCAGCTGTTGTGGCTGTGTTGCTCACGCTTGCTGATCAACTTGAGCTTGTGGCGCTGTGTCCGCTCCTGCTCGAAAGTCGCTTCCAGGTTCCTGGCGGCCTCGACCAGCTCCACCGGCGCCAGGTTGACCAGGCCATCGCCGGTGACCACCCGCTGGCCCAGAAAGTCCTGCCCTTGATTCGCTTCCAGCAGGCGCCCGTGCGGCTCGTTGCGGAGGCTGCTCAACGAACCGAGCCGAAACGCCCGCGCCATCAAACCCAGGAACCGCTCAGGGGTGAGCCCGAGCCGGCTCCCGACCGCGGGCAGCTTGCCAAGGCCCATCCAGCCGTTGAGAAACCCATCCACCATTCGTGACCCGAACAAGGTTGACCCACAGGCGGCGGCGAGCTGCAGCAGGATCATGGTCTCGTCGCGTTGCTCGCCTTCGGGAGGCAGAAGTGCGTCCGTGTACTGCACGTACGGAATCGGTTGCGCACCCATCAACGACTGAAACACAAAGGGCAAGTCTGGGCGCTGAAAGGCGCTGGTGCCCGGAAGGATATAGTGCGCGTGGTTCGCGGTTTCGTTGCGGAAGATGTCGATGACGACGAGCAGCTCGAGAGCCTTGAGCGCTTCTTCCAGGCGCCCGTTGCTGTTGGGGACCGTCAGCAGAGGGTTCCCCGACAAGCAGACCATCGCTCTGACCTGCCCCTCACCGGGGGTGAGGATCTCGTCCGCCATGAGGCCCGCGGGGAACGTGTCGACGACCGAAGGCAGCTGACCGATGCGTGACACGTCATCGCGCATCGTGTGGCCGCTCTTGCGCGCGTGCTTTGGGAAGTCCTTGATGTAGCCGTAGCCAACCAGTGTGCCTCCGAGACGATCGAGATTTCCGGTGATCGCATTGATGGCTTCTTGAATCCAAAATGCGAGCGTTCCCTGGCTCCCTTGATTGACCCCGGTCGACAGAAACAACGCGGCGCCGTCTGCCTGGGTATAGGCATCGACCATCGCCCGCAGCGTCTCCGCCGAAATGCCGGTGATCTCGGAGGTCCGCTCCGGCGGCCACGACTCCGATACCTTTCGAAGCGCGTCGAGCCCCTTCATGTGAAGGCCAACACGTTCGTGATCGATCGCATCCCGGCTCACGACCTCGTGAAGAAAGCTGAGCAGGAAGTACACGTCCGTATCCGGGCGGATGAACACCTGCGTTCCCATCTGCTTCGCGGTTTCGGTGCGCCTCGGGTTCACGAGGAAGACCTTGCCGCCCCGCCCTTCGATGGCCCTGAGGCGTCGAATCGGGTCCGGCAGCTGCATGAAGCTCGCCCGGGACACAGCCGGATTCGATCCGATCATGATCAAACACTGGGTGCGATCGACATCTGGAAATGGCTGGATGAATGGAAACCCGTACACCCGTTGAGCAGCCGCGAACTTGTTGTTGCAGTCCTGCGAACCAGTCTGGAACAGATTGCGCGAACCCAGCCCTTGCAGAAACGCCGCCGTGAGGACTGGAGGCAGCAAACTGAACGCGATCGGATTACCGAGATAGGCAGAAACCGAATCGCCGCCGTGGTCCTTAACCAACTGCCGCACCTTCGCGCCGATCTCATCGAGCGCCTGCTCCCAACTGATTTCCTCGAAGCGACCGCCGACACGTTTCAAGGGAGCGCGGAGCCTGTCCGGCGAGTGATGGATCTCGTGGTAGCGAAGACCCTTGATGCAAGAGTAGCCCTTGCTGACCACGTGGTCCTCATCCGGCTCGAGCGCGACGACACGGTCGCCTTCGATGGTGGCCTTCAGGCCACAAGTTGCTTCACAAATGCGGCAGAACGTGAACTCGGTTCGAGTGGACACGCCGCTGGTCCGCCTATGCGCTCGGGAAATTCTCGACGAGGAGCTTCAGGGAATCGTGCGTCGTGAAAATGCCAACGATCTTCACGCCCTCGACTACAACCGCCGAGCCGTACTTGTGCTCGAGCATCTCTTCCAGCACGGCGAAGAGCGAGGTGTCTTTGGACACGGTGTACGCCTCTTGGGTCATCGCCTCTTCGACGGTCGTGACGTCGGGGTTGACCTCGTTGAGGCCGGCAATCATGCCGAGGTCGCGGTCGCTGACGATGCCGTAGAGCTCGCCGCCGTGCAGCACGGGCAGGTGGCGAATGTCGTACTTCTGCATGAGCTTCTGGGCAAACGTGATCGTCTGCTCGCTTCCCACGGTGTGGGGCAGAGCCGTCATGTACTCGGCGATCGGAGCAGTCTTGTCCATGTGCAAAGCTGTACCACAGTCAGGCGGTTCCGCCATGTTTGGGCTAGGCTACCGAGTCGCCGACGAAAGATGAGGGAGTGACCGAAGCATTACCGCACGCAAGTTCGCCCGCATGGCATACGCTGCCGGCTGACAGTGTTTTGTCGCATCTGTCCTCGTCCCCTCACGGCCTGGCGGAAGTCGAAGTCGAAGCTCGACTAGATCTGTATGGCCCGAATCAGCTCGAGGCCGCGGTTCGTGTCTCGCCCTGGGCCATTCTGTTCGAACAATTGAAGGATGTCCTGATCATCATCCTGCTCATCGCGACCGCGATCTCCGCCTTCCTCGGGCACGGCGTCGAGGCCATTGCCATCGCCGTGATCGTGCTGTTCGCTGTGCTTCTAGGATTCATACAGGAGTACCGAGCGGAACGCGCAATGGAAGCGCTCAGGCAAATGGCCGCACCCACGGCAACGGTGATCCGTGACGGTCAGGAGATCGAGATTCCAACGCGCGAGCTCGTGCCCGGCGACCTCATTCTATTGCACGCCGGCGACAAGGTGGCGGCCGACGCGCGGCTCGTCGAGTCGATCAATCTCCAAGTGGACGAAGCGGCGCTCACAGGCGAATCCGTGCCCGTGCACAAGAACACCGAGCCGCTTGCTGACGAGGACCTAGCTCTCGGCGACCGCACCAACATGGTATTTGGTGGAACCATCGCCACCTATGGCCGTGGCCGCGCCGTCGTCGTCGGCACCGGCATGAACACCCAGTTCGGTCGGATTGCCCGAATGTTGCAGTCCGTCGAAACCGGCAGGACCCCGTTGCAGCAGAATCTCGATAAGGTGGGTCGTGTCCTGGCTCTGGCGGCAATTGTCGTCGTGGCCGCTATCGTCGTGATGGGCGTGCTCCGCGGCCAACCGTTACTGGAGATGCTCATCTTTGGGATCGCCCTGGCAGTCGCCGTCGTGCCGGAGGCGCTGCCGGCAGTCGTCACCATTTCGTTGGCGATCGGCGTGCAACGTATGGTGAAGCGCAACGCCCTCGTGCGCCGCCTGCCAGCCGTCGAAACCTTGGGCAGCACCTCGATCATCTGCTCAGACAAGACAGGCACGCTGACCAAGGACGAGATGACCGTCCGCAAGTTGTACACGCCCGAAAGAATGCTCAGCGTCTCCGGTAGCGGCTACGAGCCCGAGGGAGAGCTCTCGTTGGACGGCCGGGCTGTCGAGCCCTCTCCACAGGAGACGCTGTTGCTGCAGGCCGCTGCGCTAGTTTCCGATGCACACCTCGTCCGCGACGACACGGACGGCGCTTGGCACATCAAGGGAGACCCCACCGAAGGCGCCATGATCGTGGCGGCAGCGAAGGTCGGATCGCCAAAAGACGACCTCGACCTACGGTTCCCCCGCATTGGCGAGATCCCCTTCACCTCTGAAACCAAACGGATGACGACCTTGCATTCCGTCGCGAACAGTCAGGTCGCGTACGCCAAGGGCGCGCCGGAGACCATCCTCGATTCGTGCTCTCAGCAAATGACGCGGCAAGGCGAAGTCGCGCTGGGAGATGCTGACCGAGACGCGATTCTGGAAACGGTCCAACAGATGGCTGGCGAGGCCCTCCGCGTGCTAGCTGTGGCCACCAAAGCAGACGCCCAGCTCGAAGATGCGGAGCGCGATATGACCTTCCTCGGCTTGCTGGGCATGATCGATCCGCCACGTCCCGAGGCCCGAGCCGCCGTCGAACAATGCGAGCAAGCCGGCATCAGAGTCGTGATGATCACGGGCGACCACCCCCTCACTGCTGAGGCCGTGGCTCGTGAGCTCGGTCTGTTCAAGGTGGGACGCGCGGTGACCGGCGCAGAGCTCGAAGACATGAGCGACGAAGAGCTCGAGCGCGATATCGAAACCATCGAGGTCTATTCCCGGGTCTCCCCGGCCGACAAGCTTCGGGTGGTCACCGCCCTGCAAGCGCGCGGTCACCTCGTCGCAATGACAGGTGACGGTGTGAACGATGCACCGGCCCTAAAGAAGGCGGACATCGGCATTGCCATGGGCATCACCGGCACCGACGTAAGCAAAGAAGCTGCCGCGATGACCCTGCTCGACGACAACTTCGCATCGATTGTTGCGGCGGTCGAAGAAGGGCGCGGGATCTTCGAAAACATCAAGAAGTACCTGATGTATCTGCTCTCCTCGAACATCGGTGAGATCGGCCTCATGGCCGGCGCCACGATCGCTGGTTTGCCGCTACCCTTGACCGCCGTGCAGCTCCTCTACGTCAACCTAGCCACCGACGGTTTGCCCGCGCTGGCACTCGCGGTCGACCCGCCTGAAGACGATCTGATGCAGCGACCACCGCGCGTCGTCCGCACCGGAGTATTCACTCGCCCCGTCCTGATACTGATGATCATCGGAGGGCTGTGGTCCACCGCAGTGAACCTCGGCCTCTTCACGTGGGCCCTGCGGTCGGGCCGCGGCGTTGCTGAGGCCATGACGATGACCTTTGTGTCCCTGGTGTTGATCCAGTTCTTCAAGGCCTACAACTTCCGCTCCGACCGCCGGTCCATCTTGCATCGGCCGTTCGCCAACAAGTGGCTGAACCTCGCCATCTTTTGGGAGCTGGGGCTGTTGCTATTCATCGTGCTCTTTCCACCCCTGCACGAGCCGTTTGGCACCTACGCGTTGTCACGCAATGACTGGCTCATCGCGGTCGGCGCATCGCTGACCATTTCGCCCGTCCTCGAGCTGG
>JBGUEF010000246.1:0-5483 GCA_041821485.1 Deltaproteobacteria bacterium | reverse complement strand
GCCGACCAACCCTACTCCCCGTTCGCATTCGCCGTGACGATCGTCTGGCACAACACGAGCACCGGCGAGATCCTCGACGCGGACATGATGATCAACGACCAGCTGGCAACGCGCCAATTCGCCGGGGGCCCGTACGCGAACTGCCCGGACAGCGGTTGCCCCGCCGGTAACCCGGGGGAGGCAGATTTGGCCAGCATCGTGACGCACGAGGCCGGGCACTTCATCGGCATCGGCCACTCGGACCTCGAAGAGGCCACGATGTTCGCTTCGGCAAGCCGAGAGTCGGTGGAAAAGCGCACTCTGGCGACAGATGACATCAATGCTGTCTGCGACATCTACCCGCCTGGCAGCCTGAACGACGAGTGCCCCCCTCCAATGGGCGGACTCGAGCTCAACTGTGAGACAGATGCGGCCGGCAACCCAATCGTTTGCGACGACCCGGCCGGTGCTCCGGGCAGCAGCAGCGGTTGCAGCGCGACGCGGGCCCCTGCCGACGCCCCCTGGGCGGCTCTTCTTGTGGCGCTGCTCGGACTCACGGTCTTGCGGCGGCGGTCAGACCGACGCGGCGCACAATCCTAAACTGAACACGTCGGTTTCGCGCGCGGTTCTGCTGCGTGATGTTGGGCACGATAGGACGGGTAGAGCCGTAGCCTTTTGCCATCAGCCGCGTCGGCTCCACACCATGCTGAATCAGCCATCGCTCGACAGCTTCTGCGCGTTGCTGTGACAGCCGCATGTTCAGCGCGCGGTCGCCACTGTTGTCGGTGTGGCCCTGAATCTCGACGAGCTCGAGGTCAGGATTCCGGAGAAGCGCGTCGGCGACCTCGAGGAGGATAGGCTCGCTGTTCGGCAGGATTTCTTCACTCCCCGTAGCGAAGCTGACCTGACGCCGAAGCATGATCTCCTTCTTCTTGACCACGACACGCGGACGGGCGGGTTTGGGCAGGACACGAAGCTGCACGGTGGTTTCTTGGCGTGCGACCACGTCGAGATCGGCGACTGCGATCAGGTAGACCGGGTCGTCGACGTGAGCGGTGTATGCCCCAGGCTCGAGCGCCTCGACCAGGGCCGCGCCGGCTTCATCGGAGATCAGGAGATGCTCCGAGGGGCCTCGAACTGTAATGGCGATCCCGGGCAACGGCTGGCCTTCCCGGCCGACTGCCAGCACCCGAAGCCGCCCGTCGAGGCTCGAAGGCACGAGCTCGCAACTCGTGTCTGACGGCACGGGGGCAGCGCACTGCGCTGTCACATATTCGGGATGCGACACTTCGAGCAAGACCTCACCCTCGGGAAGCCCGTAGGTGACGAACCGTCCCGAAGAATCAGTGACCTGCGAAGAAGCCTGTTCGCCGACCACGGCGACGACCGCGTCAGCAACCGGCCGCCCGCTTCCCTGCTCGAGGACCTGGCCGCGCACCTGACCAGTCGCCGCAACCGGCGCGACAGGCTCCTGTTCGGTGGCGACCTTGACGGGAGCCGCGGGCCGCGGGTCGAACGCGTATGCAATGCCGAGGATGACGTTGTACGGAGCCGTGGGCGCGAGCTCTCGGACGAAATCGCGGGTCCCGGTGAGCCCGACGTCGGCGGCAACCGTGAAAGCCAACCCCTTGGGCGGGGTCAGGATACGCAGGCCTAACGAGAGCATCATCGGAAAGGCCTTGAGCTTTTCTTTGGATAGGCAGCTGTCGTCGTTCGGAATCGCGGTGTCGGCGCACTGAAAGCCCTGCCGGTCGACCGGAATGTCCCACTGCCATTCGAGCATCGGGTGAAGCCCTACTTTGCGGGCTTCGAGCGGAACCTCGAGACCGGCCGCAAGGCGGACGTGATCCACGCGGTCCACGCCGTACGCAAAGCGCTCGAACGCGGTCAGCAGGTGTCGGGTCTCCAACGGACGGGGGACGACACCGCCAAGTGCATCGTACCTGCTGTCTTCGATCCCCTCGGTGAGCTTTGCCGAGTTGTCGAACCAGTACTGCGCATTGAAGCGCGCCACCAGCGGGATCTTGCGGCGCTCATAGCCGCGAAAGTCCAGCGTCACGTTGCCACGGAAACCGAAGCTCGTTGCGCGGAAGGTCGCTCCGGCATCGCCCACGCCCCCGAGAAAGGCGATGCTCGCATCACCACCAACGGCGACCCAGGGCTTCGCCTGATAGAAGCCTTTGAGACCCAAGAGCACATCGGCGACGCGCTGAATTAGCAAGGGGTCGTTGGAGTCGTCCCATGCCGATGTCACCTCCACAGCTGCGAATACTTCCAGATACTCGGTCGGCGTAATGCTCAACGAGAGGTTGCCTGCGAAGTGGTGGGCCTCGTCGGTAGGAACGAAGAAGTCGCTGATGATGAAGAACTCGGTGTTCAGCGCTAGACGGAAGGTGCCCTTCGGGCCCGACGCCGCGTCGATGATGCGAATGCCACCCGTCGGTCCGCTGAAGCTATTCTGAACCTCGGCGAGACGAGCTTCACGCTCGCTCGCTTCGGACGCTGGGTCAGCCTGCGCATGCACCGGTGCGACGCATGCCAATGCCACGATGCCCCCGAGACAGGGCAGTATCCAGCTCCTGCGCATTCCCCTTGCCTGTTCCCCACCCGAAATGATGCCATTTTGGGGGTGCCCAACGCCAACTTGAAGGGTTATTTGGCGGCGATGTGGAGATCCGCGTTGCCGTCTGGCGGGATCATCACCTTCTTGGGCGTGGTGGCGCTACCGCTGTTCGGCTTGAATACGGCGAGGTATCGGCCGCCTGGCACCGAGCGCAGCGTGCAGCTCCCCTGACTGGTTGTGCAGGTGAATGTGCCGCCGTCGCCGCTCAACTCCACACGGCCGTCGACCGGCTTATTATCGGCGCTGCGGACCTTGACGTGGACGACCGCGTCGGCCCTGACCTGCGTCGTCACCATCAGGCTCAGAGCGCAAACGACGATGGCAGCGACGCGTTTCATGCGGCGTCACCCCTCTTCGGCTGCCTCAGCAAAATCGCTGAGGCGAACTTCTTCGTATTCGTCGTCATGAGCTGCGGGGGGTTCCGACTCTTCGACGTCGTAACCGTCGGCAGCTTCAACTGCAGTCGCGGTCCGGGGCCTATTGGGGTCCGGCAGTGGCGGCCGCGACGGAATCGGAAGCCCGTTTTCGTAGACGAAAAGGCCCGTCGTGTGGACGTCGCTGACCTCACCGTCCACGGCGAACAGCGACTCCTCGGCCTGCGCCAGGGACGGCCGTGTCAGCCCCTCGGGAGGCTCGGCAAGGCGGAGCGTGGGCGGCGCCGGCGGCGCCTCGGGAGGCGCTGCCATCGAAGGAATGGGAACGGGCATGCCGACCTGCGGCTCCGCGGCGATGCCATGCTCGAACGCGTACTCGGAATCGAATCCGCCATCTTCTTGATCGTCGGAGGCGCCGTCGACGGAAACCTCGGCCGATGGTTCCGCGTCCCAATCGGATGCATCGTCCATGGACGCTTCAACCGCAACATCCTCTTCCTCGCCAAACTCCAGCTCGGGCGCCGGCTCCGACTCCATCGTCGACACTGGCTCTGACGCTGACACCGGCTCTGACGCTGACACGGGCTCTGACACTGGCTCTGACACTGGCGCTGGCTCCGACCCTGTCACTGGCTCTGACGCTGACACGTCCTCCGCCTCCGCCATCATCGCGGCCGCGTCTGCCGCGGCAATCACGGTGGCCGGCTCGTCGTCGTACTCGCCGTCGTCTTCGTCTTCGTCACCTGACGCTTCTGGCGGCACGGTATCCGGCGCGTCCTCATCGGGCGGAACCGTCTCCGGCTCTGCGTCTTCGGGCGCCACGGATTGAACCTCGTCGGGCGGCAGCGAGAACACCTCGTCCGCCGTTAGCTCGATGTCATCGATGTAGGGTGCGGGCTCATTGGCGACTAGCTCGTCGTCGGCCGGCGCCGCATCCATGTCGCCGGTAGGCGGCTCAGCATCATCGGCGGCCGGATGTTCAGACACCGCCTGGCGCGCGAGAACGAGGCGCTCGAACACCACTTCGGAGCGGCCGTCTAACTCCAGCGCTTCGACGACGACGTCATAGCGAGTCTCCGGAACGCGATCGGCGCCACCATCGACAGCAGCGCGCACACGCCCCATGCCCTCGAGTGCCGGCGAACCGTCGGCAAGCAGCACTGCGAATTCGATTTCGGAACCGTCTTCGTAGGCGACCGGCCCGTAAAGGATCAAGGTGTCTTGCTCGACCCGATCGAGAAAACCTTCGGAGAGCTCTCCGAGGTCGTTGAAGTGTGTCGGTACCGTGAGGACTTGGCTCATTATTCCCCCGCTTCGCTTTGTTCGAGAGGACTCGTTTGCAGCTCGTCTCCGGCCGCGAGGAGCTCCTCTACTCTACGCTCAGCTTCATCCAGTCGTTTCGCTCCGGCCCGCGACAAGCGGACTCCCTCTTCAAACATCGCCAGAGACGCCTCGAGAGGCAAATCTCCCTCTTCTAATTGTTCCACGACCGTCTGAAGGCGCTCCATGACCTCCTCGAATGGAGCCTCGTCTGCAGGACCACCCCGACCCTTTGATTTCCCCATGTTTTCAACCATACAGCACCTAAAGCCCTTCGTCACCAACGTGGATATCGGGCGCATTCGAGTTGAAGTGTCCCCGAGGGCGCTGTAGGTGAGTGAAGGAGGAGCACGTTCATGCTCCCGGGCCCCTGAGCTGATGCGCCGATCCCCTTCTGTCGTCACCCCTGGCAACCACGATGGCGTTCACCTGGGTCACAGGGCGCTGATCGACGCGGCCAAGCGGACCGCCGACGCCCATGGCTGGCAGACGCTCGCCATGTGCTTCGAGCCGCATCCGACGGCCGTTCTCGTGCCGGAACGGGCGCCTGTGCTGATCACCGACATGCAGCGTCGGGTCGAGATCTTGAAGGGGGCCGGCTGTGACGACGTGGTGGTCCTACCCTTCGACAACGAGTTCTCGAAGATGACCCCCGATCAGTTCGTCGAGCGCGTCTTGTTGGAGGCCTGTCATGCGAAGGGGGTCGTCGTGGGCCCTGATTTCCACTTCGGTTACAAGCGCTCGGGCAATATCCCGACGCTGCGGCAATGGGGCGAGCGGGAAGGCTTCACGGTCGAGTTGGTCGAGCCGGTCATGTTCAAGGGCGAGGCTGTCTCCTCGACGAGGCTTCGCCGAATCCTTCGGGAAGACGGCAACGTGGAGGATGCAGCGGTCATGATGACCCGCGTGCACGAAGCGACCGGACACATCGTCCAAGGTGATCAGCGGGGCCGGGAGATCGGATTTCCGACCGCCAACCTCGAAGTGGGGCCCTTGGTGCTGCCAAAGGACGGCGTGTATGCGGTCGTCGCTCGGGTGCTCGGCGAGGCCGGGGCGCCGTTGCTCCATGGTGTCGCCAATCTGGGCAATCGCCCAACATTCGATGCCGGACGTTCGGTCGAAGTGCATTTGTTCGGCTTTGACGGAGATCTTTACGGAAAACGCATGCGGGTGGGCTTCGTGGCTCG
>JBGUEF010000245.1:0-5498 GCA_041821485.1 Deltaproteobacteria bacterium | reverse complement strand
CCCGGTACGGCGCGGATCCTCGCCGCGGTCCTTGCGCTCGGCTCGATCCTGTTCGTGATTCGGCCCGTCCACGCCCTGCGCACCGGCGACACATCATCGTGCCACGCACCTGCAGGCGACTCGGGGGGCCACGACGCACACCAGCACCATTCCCACTCGCCGTGACCACCCCTCAGCCAGCTGTTAGCGATGTTCCTCGGCCGCAGTCTCTGCCTTCGGGGTCTCGCTGCGATCACTGTGCGCAACCTTTACTCAATGACGCCTTTGCGCCGTACTGCTGCCGGGGTTGTCGCGCGGTCCATGGAATCCTCACGAAAGCCGGCCTCACCCGCTACTATGAGCTGCGACGCGGCCCTGGACTTCCGCCCGCGGACCTCGAGTCCCGCCGAATCGACCACAAGTGGCTGGAGTTGATCGAAGAGGAACGGGCCGGAGAAGGCGGCGTCACCCGCGTCGACCTGGATATTCAGGGCATTCACTGCGCCGCTTGCGTATGGCTGATCGAGGAGCTTTTCCGGCGACACGGCGGTGCGCGAGCAGGCATCATGTCGATCAATCCAGCGCTCGGCCGAGTCGATCTCCGCATCTCGCCTGACTTCGCCCTCACGGACTGGGTCGACTCCATCGAGGACCTCGGATACTTGCTGGGCCCCGCCAGAGCCATGGGCGCGAGGCCTTCCGACGACTTGCTGTTGCGAGTCGGAATCTGCGCGGCCCTGGCGGGCAACGTGATGCTGTTCGCCGCCGCAATCTACCTCGGCCTGCGCGAAGGTCCGATCTACGAGCTCCTCAATCAGCTGAGCTACGCCGCGGGCGTCCTCGCCGTCCTCATCGGTGGCTCGGTGTTCATCGGGTCCGCCGTGCGGGCAATTCGAAAGCGGGTCCTTCACCTCGACGTGCCGATCGCATTGGGAATCGTGCTGGCCTTTACGGGTTCAACCTACTCCTTCTTTTTCGCAGCGGGGCATGCGGCCTACATCGATACCCTCACCGTGTTCGTCGCCTTGATGCTGGCAGGCCGTTGGCTTCAACAGCGCATGCTCGAGCGCAATCGCGCCCAGCTTCTGGCGGACGACGGGACCGAGAGCCTGCTCACGCGCGAGCTCAAAGACGGGGTCGTGCGGATCGTACACTGCATTGGCGTCGAGAAAGGGGACCGGCTGCTGATCGCCCCCGGAGACCTCGTGCCGGTGGAGCTCGTCGTCCTCGACCAGGCGGCAAGTTGCTCTCTCGACTGGATCGACGGCGAAAGCCGGCCGCGCCGCTTCGAAAGCGGGGACGCCGTGCCCGCCGGAGCGTTCAACGTCGGCACGCATGCCTTCTCCGGCATCGCGAACACCAACTTCGCCGCTTCGTCGTTAGTGGGACTGCTCGGCAGCGACCCGGCCTCGAAAGGCGATGGTCCCTTGGCCACGCGTTGGTGGTCGCAGCTCTCACGATACTACGTCATCGGCGTCGTCGCGCTCGCCACCACCGGCGTCAGCTACTGGTGGTGGCGAACGGGAGAGCCACTCAGGGCCATCGAAGTAGGTACGGCGGTATTGGTGGTCACCTGTCCGTGCGCATTCGGGATCGCCGCACCGCTCGCTTACGAGCTCGTGCTCACGCAATTGCGTCGCGCCGGTATCTTTGTACGCGTGGGCGACTTCCTGGACCGTGTGCGTACGATGACGCGCGTCGTCTTCGACAAGACCGGCACGCTCACCACCGGCATGCTCGAGGTCGTCAACCCAGCCGCGCTCGACACGCTGTCCGCCCACGAGATCACTCTCCTCTACAGTATGGCCGCCCGCAGCGCCCACCCGAAGAGCGTGGCGGTCCGGCGCGCCCTCGAAGGGCACCCAGCCGCACGCTTCAGCGAGCTCGAGGTCGAGGAGCAGACGGGCTACGGAACGAGCGCCGAAGATCGCGGGCGGCGATACAGACTGGGTGCCCCTGGCTGGGCTGCCCCGGGAGCGACTGAGGATGGTGACGTCGTGTTTTCGGCCGACGGCGAAATCCTCGCCGCCCTGGGCACAGACGAGCAGCTGCGCCCAGGCGCCCGCGCCGAGATCGACAGGCTGCAGAGCGACGGATACGAGCTCGCCATCCTGAGCGGCGACACCCCCTCACGCGTGGTCGCCCTCGGTGTGAGTCTCGGCATGCCCGAGGACGTGTGCATCGGAGGTCACGATCCGGAACAGAAGGCAGGCTATGTCCGAGAGCACGAGCCGGCACGGACCTTGCTCGTGGGCGACGGACTGAACGACCAGGTGGCCATGAGAGAGGCGGCCTGCTCGGGCACGCCCGCAGTGAATCGACCCTTCATGGCCTCACGATGTGACTTCTACTTCGTGTCCCCGGGCTTGCACCCGGTGGCGCAAGTTTTGCGCGCCTCCAATGTGCTCGCGCACGTGGTTCGCCGCATCCTTGCCTTTGCAATTGCTTACAATTTGGTCGCCGTATCGCTCGCGATGGCAGGATTGATGCGGCCCTGGGTCGCAGCTGTGCTAATGCCGCTCAGCTCGCTCATCACGCTCGCGTACACCGTGATGATGCTGGCGCAGAAAAGGCTCCAATGGAGATCTTGATCTTACTGATTTTCGTTTGCGTGTTGCTGGTTGGCGTCGCAGTGGCGTTCTTCGCGTGGACCGTGCGGCAAGGCACCTTCGATCAGGCCGACCGACTTGCCCTGCTCCCGCTTGACGATGAAAAGCCCATGACCCCAACGACGGAGAGGGAAGAGGACGAGGATGGAAACTCAGCGGATCGTTTATAACGACAAGGTCGTTCGCCAGTTCTTGTGGGCGTCGGTGCTCTTCGGCGTCGTCGGCATGCTGGTCGGGATCATCATCGCCCTGCAGTTGGCGTTCTGGCCGGCGAACTTGCCGCCATTCTTGTCATTCGGCCGCCTGAGGCCCTTGCACACCAATGCGGTCATCTTCGCGTTCGTCGGCAACATGCTCTTCGCTGGCATCTACTACTCGACGCAGCGCTTGGTGAAGGCACGCTTAGCGTCCGACATCTTATCCGCCATGCATTTCTGGGGTTGGCAGCTGATCATCGTTGCTGCCGCCGTTAGCCTCCCACTCGGCTTCACCACGGGTAAGGAATACGCAGAGCTCGAGTGGCCGATCGACATTTCGATCGCCCTCATCTGGGTCGTATTCGCGGTCAACTTCTTCTGGACCCTCGGCAAGCGACGCGAAAAGCATTTGTACGTCGCGATTTGGTTCTACATCGCGACCGTCATCACCGTCGCTGTTCTGCACATCGTCAACAGCTTCGAGATTCCGGTCGGCGCCTTCAAGAGCTACTCGGTCTTCGCGGGCGTCCAGGACGCGCTGGTGCAGTGGTGGTACGGCCACAACGCGGTCGCCTTCTTCCTGACCACGCCGATTCTCGGCATCATGTACTACTTCCTGCCGAAGGCGGCAGAGCGGCCCGTGTTCTCGTACCGTTTGTCGATCGTCCACTTCTGGGGCCTGGTTTTTCTCTACATCTGGGCCGGTCCTCACCATTTGCTCTACACCGCCCTGCCCGACTGGGCGCAGAGCCTCGGCATGGTCTTTAGCTTGATGCTGTGGGCGCCGAGCTGGGGGGGCATGCTGAACGGCCTGCTGACCCTCCGAGGGGCCTGGGACAAGCTACGCGTTGATCCCGTCCTGAAGTTCTTTGCAGCCGGCGTGACCTTCTACGGCATGAGCACTTTCGAGGGCCCGCTCCTCAGCATCAAGAGCGTAAGTGGCCTAGCGCACTACACGGACTGGATCATCGGTCACGTCCATGCAGGCGGCCTGGGCTGGAACGGCCTCATGGCAGCCGGCATGTTCTACTGGCTGGTTCCCAAGCTCTACGGCACGAAGCTCCACTCCCGAGGAGCCGCGAACTTCCACTTCTGGATCGCGACGGTCGGTATCCTTCTCTACGTCATCTCGATGTGGGTCGCGGGCATCACGCAGGGCCTGATGTGGCGCGCGGTCAGTGAGACCGGCGGGCTTCTCTACCCGAACTTCGTCGAGACCCTCCTCGCCATCAAGCCGATGTACTGGGCGCGTCTCACCGGCGGCCTCCTCTACCTCGGGGGCTTCCTCCTGATGGCCTGGAACCTCATCAAGACCGCCAAGAGCGGTGCCGCAGTGGACGGCGAGATCGAGGTAGCCGTCGTGACCGAACCGCGCGACCGCGACATCCCCTGGCCGAAGCTTCTCTTCGGTCAGCCCGTCATGGCTTCGATCATCGTGATGTCGCTCCTCTTCGCAATGGCATTGTTCGACGGCTTCATGAGCACCGTGCTCGCCATCGCCGCCGCCATGTGGGGCGTGGCGGCCATTGCCGTTTCGATGCGCAATCGCGGCGACGATAAGGTCTCGTGGCACCACGCACTCGAAGGGCGCGCGGGCGTGTTCACCGTGTTGGTGGTCATTGGCGTGTTGGTTGGTGGTGTCGCCGAGATCATTCCCATGGTCATCGCGGTGCCCGAATCGATTCGCACCACCAAGAACGTCCCGTACACGCCTCTCGAGCTCGAAGGCCGCGACGTTTTCCTCCGGGAAGGTTGCTACACCTGCCACTCGCAGATGATTCGACCGTTCACTTGGGAAACCGCGCGCTACGGCGACGTTTCGGTGATGGATGACTCGATCTTCGACCATCCCTTCCAGTGGGGCTCGCGCCGCATCGGCCCGGACCTGGCGCGCGTGGGCCGCAAGTACGCGGACGTATGGCACTACAAGCACATGATCGACCCGCGCGAGATTTCGCCGGGCTCGAACATGCCACCGTATCCACACCTCTCGAAGGAAACGATCGACTTCTCGAACACGCAGGTGAAACTGCGGGCGATGAGGAACGTCGGCGTTCCCTATCGGGCGGACCAGATTCAAACGGCCGAAGAGAACGCACGTGCGGCGGCAGCCGCCATTGCAGCGGGACTGGCCGAGAACGCGGGCGTCACCGTCTGTGACGAGCCCACCGAGGGCTGCGAGCTCGTGGTCAATAGCCGCATGGTGGCACTGATCGCGTACCTGCAGCGTTTGGGTCGCGTGCCCGAGGGCGAGTCCCTGGCCGCCGCGGAGACGAAGGAGGCGGGACAATGAGACGGTTCGCTTCCGAGTTCTTCGAACAGAGCCCTGTGCTCCTCTATCCGGTGATCGCGCTGGTTCTGTTCTTCATCGTGTTTCTAGTCGTGCTCATCCGTGTGATGCGGATGAAGGCATCCGAGGCGGATCTCTGCGCACGCATTCCGCTCGAAGAGGAGTTGGAGGTACCCCATGAGTGAGGCCAAGCGAACCGACGAAATTCAAGGCGAGATCCTCCACGTCTACGACGACATCGAGGAAGCCGATAACAATCTCCCGACCTGGTGGCTACTCACCTTCTACGGAGCGGTCGTCTTCGGCCTGGTCTACTGGTTCTACTTTCACGAGTACGCCATCGGACAGCTGCAACCGCAGAAGTACGCCGAGGCGGTCGCGGCGGCGGAGGCGGAGCGGAGCATCGTCACCGATGAGTCGCTC
>JBGUEF010000244.1:0-5547 GCA_041821485.1 Deltaproteobacteria bacterium | reverse complement strand
CTGGCAAATACGAACGACGACCGCGTCCTGCCGGTCGCGCGCCGTAGTGAACATCTTGGTTTGGCCCGCAGGGATCGCGGAGTTACGGCGAATGATGTGCTCGCAGTAGCCGTCGACCGTTTCGACGCCGAGCGAGAGCGGCGTCACGTCGAGGAGCAGAGGTCCTTGGGGCCCTTCGGGGACCACCACCGCGCCAGTCACCGTGTCGACGTCCTCATCGAGCGCTGCTCTGAGCTCCGCTGGGGCCGAGCTCGCGAGATCGAGAGGGGCCGGCGGCGATGGAGTGCCAAGGGCGGGCACGTCCGATAGACCGCTGAACGCGTCATCGCCAAGCTCCATCATCAGCCCCGACGGCTCTTCTGCGAGGTCCTCGGGCTCATCGTCCTCGTGACCCCCGATCTGCATCAGGAGACCGGAGGCATCGGCCATGCGTGTGGGCTGGAAGTCGAGCGGGTCGACTGCCTCCGCGACGCGTGTGGGCTCGTGCTCGAGCGGCTCTTCGCGCGACCGCGTCGGCGTATCGATGACGGCATCGTCAAGCGGCGAATCGCCGGACTTCTTGAGTTGAATCGGAGGGGGCGGAGGCGCCTGCCCCGGCAAGGTTGCTTTGCGAGCCGCCCGGGCGACCGGAGGCGGAGGCAGCGGCGGGCGGTCACCGATGTTGGTGACCTCATCCTCGAAGCTCTCTTCGATGACGATGTCGTGATTCCCGGTCCCAGGCTGCACGATCTTTTTGAGCGCGACTTTGCCGAGCGGAGCCCTTCGCGACGGAAGCGCCAACGACTGCGCCTGAAGCGCCGCGCCTTGCGCGACGACCAAGTCCGGATCGATGTTCACCAACGGCTGGCGTCCGAAGTACTCCGCGACCATTCGTTGAAGCAACGGGATCCTCGTCGAACCACCAACCAGAATCACGTTGTCGAGCTGAGTCGGACGAAGGCCGGCAGCCTTCATCGCGTCTTCACAAACGTCGAAGCTCCGAGCCACAAACGGCTGACACATGTGCTCGAGCTGCTGGCGCGTGAGCGCGTAGTCCAAGTTGAGCGCCGCACCCCCATCACCGTAGGCGAGCTCCTCGATGCAGAGTTTCACGTCAGGCTTGGCCGAGAGCTGGATCTTCGCCCACTCTGCAGCGGCACGCAGCCGCTCGTACGCCTGTCGGTCCTGGCGTGCGTCGTAGCGATTCTGCTCGAGGAACTGTGCAGCCATGTGGTCTGCGATGGCGATGTCGACGTCGTCGCCGCCGAGGAACGTGTCACCCGCAGTTGCGAGCACCTCGAACACTTCGCCGGCCAGCTGCAGAATCGTGATGTCGAACGTACCGCCGCCGAGATCGTACACGGCAACGCGCTCGGTCGAAGTCTTATTGTAGCCGTAGGCGAGCGCCGCGGCCGTCGGCTCGTTGAGGATGCGCAGCACGTCGAGGCCAGCAACGCGTCCGGCTGCCTTGGTCGCACTTCGCTGAAGCTCGTTGAAGTTGGCGGGCACCGTCACGACCGCCTGGCTACACTCCTTGCCGATCGCCTCCTCGGCGACCTTTCGGACGTGCCGAAGCACGAACGCGCTGATCTCGCTCAGCGTGTAGGTTTCTCCACGAGCGGTGACCAGTACGCCTCCGCTCGGACCTTCAGAGAGCTCGAACGCGAACCGCTCTTGGGCCTGCTTCACCTCGTAGCTGGTGTAGGGCCGGCCGATGAGCCGCTTGACCGAGTAGACCGTGTTCTGCGCATCGAGCAGACGCCGCTCTTTGGCGGTGGCGCCAACCAGGACATCACCACTCGGGTGAAATGAAACGACCGAGGGGATCAGCTTTACGCCGTCGCTCCCTGCCAGAACCCGCCCTCCGGGCTGGTCGGCGATGGCAACGACGGAATTCGTCGTCCCTAGGTCGATCCCAATGACGGGTCCGTTACTCACACTCCCCTACCCCCGAGACAAGACTCCCCAAATTGCCTTTCTAAGGATAACGTGTTGTTCCCCGGATTACACATTTCCGGGCGCGTAAGGCCTAATTTGTTGGCGGTTCTTGGGGTTCAGGGAGCTCTCCTTCTTCGCCCTCTTCGCCCTCAGCCACGGGTTCGACGTCGACGACTTGCTCCGCCTCGCGAAGACGAATGACCCGAACACCTTGGGTGTTGCGGCCCGTCTCGCGAATCTCGCTCACTCGGGTTCGAATGACCTGACCCCCATTGGTGATCACCATCAGTTGGTCATCGGGGGAGACCAGCCGGAGCTTCACCAGGGCGCCGTTACGCTCCGAGGTGTCCATCCCGATGATGCCCTTGCCCCCTCGGTTCTGGGTTCGCCACTCCGCCACCTTGGTCCGCTTGCCATAGCCGTTGGCGCTGACGGTGAGCACCTGCTGGTCGCTGTCTTCCTCGATGATGTCCGTGCCGATGACGAAATCGCCTTCGCGGAGCTCGATGCCCTTCACGCCCATCGAGTCGCGGCCCATCGCCCGCACGTCCTCCACGGGGAAACGGATGCTCATCCCACGCGAGGTTCCGATCAGCACGTGCTGACCTGGAGTCACGATGCGGGCGGTCAACAGACCGTCGCCTTCACCGATTGCCACGCCGATGATCCCCGTCTGCCGGATGTTCTCATATGCACTCAGATTCGTGCGCTTCACGCGTCCCCGGCGGGTGCACGTCAAGAGATACCCGTCCTCGACGAACTCGCGGATAGGTAGAATCGCCGCAACACGCTCGTCCGGCTCCATTCCTACGAGGTTCACGACTGCGCGGCCCCTCGCCGCACGGCTGGTTTCGGGAATCTGATAGACCTTCTTCAGGTACGCCTTGCCTTTGTCGCTCAGGAACAAGACGTTCGCGTGGGCGTTGACCACGAAAACCCAACTGACGAAGTCTTGGTCGCGGGTGTCCATGGCCCGGAGCCCTTTGCCGCCGCGGCCCTGGGCACGGTACTCGCTGAGCGGCACGCGTTTCACGTAGCCGGCATGCGACACGGTCACGACCACTTCCTCGTCCGGGACGAGGTCCTCGATCGAGATGTCTCCCTCCGCCTCGACGATTTCCGTGCGGCGGGCGTCACCAAAGCGCTCGCGGATCTCGTCCAGCTCGGTGACGATCACCTCGTCGAGAAGCTCCTTGCTCGCGAGGATCGCTTCGAGCTCGCCGATCAAACCACAGAGGGCGCCATACTCGGTTGCTAGCTTCTCGCGCTCGAGACCAGTCAAACGAGACAAGCGCATCTCGAGGATGGCCTTGGCCTGGCGCTCCGACAAGTAGTAGTCGCCACGTTCCTTGGCGGCCTGGATCTCTGCCTCGGGCCGGCCAGCGCGCTTCACGAACTCTTCGAGCCCAGTGAGCGCCAGTGTCATCAAACGCTCGCGCGCCTCGTCGGGATCGTTCGACGAGCGAATCGTGCTCACCACCAGGTCGACGTCGGTGACCGCCATCCCGAGACCTTCGATGAGCTCACGCTGCGCCCTGGCTTGGCGAAGGTCGTAGCGAGTGCGGCGGACGACGACCTCACGCCGGTGGTCGATGAAGCGAAGGAGCGCGGACCGGAGGTCGAGCACCTCAGGGCGTTTCCCGACGATGGCCAGGCAGTTGTACCCAAACGTGCTTTGCAGCGCCGTCATTTGATAGAGCTTGTTCAGAACGATTTCGCCATGGGCGTCGCGCTTGAGCTCGACGACGACCCGCAGGCCATCCCGGTCGGACTCGTCGCGAAGGTCGCTGATTCCCTCGAGCCGCTTCTCGCGCACCAAGTCAGCGATCTTCTTCAGAAGCTCGGCCTTGTTCACCTGGTAGGGGATCTCGGTGATGACGATCATCTCGCGATCGCCCTTGCCCGGGAGCTCCTCGATGCTCGCGCGGGCTCTCATCACGATGCGGCCGCGGCCGGTTCGGTAGCCGAGATGAATGCCTGCGCGGCCGTAGATGTACCCAGCGGTCGGGAAGTCCGGGCCCTTGACCCCCAGCCGACCCCCTTCGTCGTCGTCCTGCATGAGCTCATCGACGGACAGCTCGGGGTTGCCCATGAGACGCACCGTGGCGTCGACCACCTCACGCAGATTGTGAGGCGGGATGTTGGTGGCCATGCCGACAGCGATGCCACCCGAGCCATTGATCAACAGGTTCGGAATCCGGCTCGGCAGAACGAGCGGCTCACTTTCGGAGTCGTCGAAGTTTGGGCCGAAGTCTACGGTTTCTTTTTCGATATCGGCGAGGAGCTCCGACGCGAGCCGCGACATCCGGACCTCGGTATAACGCATCGCCGCAGCAGGGTCGCCGTCGACTGAGCCGAAGTTGCCCTGCCCATCGACAAGCGGGTATCGCATGGAGAAATCCTGCGCCATGCGAACCAGCGCATCGTAGACCGCGCTGTCGCCATGCGGGTGGTACTTGCCGAGCACGTCGCCCACGATGCGGGCGCTTTTTCGGTAAGCACCGTTCCAATGCACCTTTTGTTCGTGCATCGAATAGAGAATGCGCCGGTGGACCGGTTTGAGGCCGTCCCGCACGTCCGGAATGGCTCGCCCGATGATGACGCTCATCGCGTAATCGAGGTACGAGCGCCTCATCTCGTCTTCGAGTGCCACCGGATACTTCTGTGGAGATTCCGCCATGAACTAGTGCTCCCATGCGTCGTTCCCCAGAGCTGCGACGCCGGCGCGAAGCTACCACGTGCGCACCCCCCCTGCACGCACTCTCAGGGCTTCGGAACTGCTGTTTTTTGGCTGCTTCCGGGGAAGTTTCGTAAACCCCAGAAGAGGGCCGGAGCGGGACGAGAAATGGATACTGCAATGCGCGATCTGGAGCGGATCGAAGAACGATCGTCCGACGAGGGACGAGGGGTCTTGGTGTTGTCGGGCGTAGGTCTGGTCGCAGCAATAGCGGTCGTCGTCGGCGCCGTTGCAGCCCTCCCCGACGGCAGTCAATCCCAGCCGGAGGACCCGCTGCAGATGCTGGCGGTTGGGAACGAGTTCGAAGCCAACGAGGCAGCCCAAGAGGCGGCGCCGGAACCGGGCATCGACCCCGAGACCCTCAGCTTCCCGACCACCCTCGTCACCGAGACGCGCCCCGAGGTCGCTGCCGCAATGGCCGCAGCAGCCGCCGAGCTCGCGCACCTCGACCCTGTGACCAATCCTCCACCGCGCTCCGACATCGCCGCAGGTTTGCCAGCCGCAGTCACCGCCGGCCCCGACCGCAAGATCGTCGAGATGGCTGCCATCCGGGACCCACTCGTCGCAGCCGCGGTGCCCCGAAAGACGATATCCGCTCCGGCGGGATACGAGGGCCGCTACACCCTGCAGGTCATCAGCTACCGGGACCCGCAAGAGGCGCAGGTGTTTGCAAGCGCACTACGCAAGAGAGGTCACGCAGCCTACGTGACAACCGGCACCGTGGAAGACCGCGGCACGCACTGGCGAGTCCGCATCGGCCCGTTCGAAACGCGGCAACAGGCGCAAGACTATCGGACGACCTTCGAACGAGAAGAAGGCATGAACACCTTCATCGTCCGCAACAAAGTCTAAGTCGCAGAGACGCGACGGAACGCGATCGCCGCAACTGCATC
>JBGUEF010000243.1:0-5556 GCA_041821485.1 Deltaproteobacteria bacterium | reverse complement strand
CTGCTGGTGGTAGTCCTCTGCGTAATAGAAGGGCGGGGCCGCGAGGATCTCGGTGGTGATGCGTCCGTACCCCGCGCGGCGTAGCGCGCCCTCGTAACGCTGCAGCGATTGTGTTGCCAGCTGGTGCTGCGCATCATCGAAGTAATAGATGCCCGAGCGGTACTGCGTCCCCCGGTCGTTCCCTTGTCGCATTCCCTGGGTCGGGTCGTGGCTCTCCCAGAAGACCTCGAGGAGCTCGTCATAGCTGATCAGAGCGGGTCGATACACGACCAGGACCACTTCGTTGTGTCCCGTCTGGCCGGAGCAAACCTGTTCGTACGTCGGGTTCGAGGTGTGGCCTGCGGCGTAGCCCACCGCCGTCGTGTAGACGCCTTCCGTTTGCCAAAACTTTCTCTCGGCGCCCCAGAAGCAGCCAAGTCCGAACATCGCTTGGCTCGTGTCGTCCGGGAACGGCCCCTTGAGGGGTGTGTCTAAGACGAAGTGCTGCATGCACCGTACATAGAGAGATTGGGGTGCACGTGGTAGTGCCCGATTGCCCTCGGCTTGGCGATTCCCCGAGAATACGATACCCAGGCTTGGTGGAGGACCAGCGCATCTCTGAGATCGTCCGGCGGCTACGCGACGTCCGCAGCGTTCTTTTCGTCACCGGCGCCGGGATTTCCGCCGATTCAGGTCTGCCCACCTACCGAGGAATCGGAGGTCTCTACGAGCAAGAGGAGACCGACGACGGCATCCCAATCGAAGCCGCCCTCTCCGGGGCGATGTTCCAGCGGGACCCAGCGATTACCTGGAAGTACATCCATCAAATCGAAAGCTCCTGCCGCAGTGCAGGCCCCAACCGGGCGCACGAGGTGATCGCAGAGCTCGAGGGCCGTTTCGATCGCGTGTGGACGCTGACACAGAACGTCGATGGCCTGCATCATGTGGCAGGCAGCAAGCAGATCATCGACATTCATGGCGACGTGCACCGCTTGGCATGCACGCGCTGCGGCCACCGATGGCGGGTCACCAGCTATGCGGGCCTCGACATCCCGCCCTCGTGTCCCGAATGCGCCTCTTTGGTGAGGCCAGAGGTGGTCCTGTTCGGAGAGATGTTGCCGCTCGACCGAACCAAGCGGTTGCAGGAGGAGTTGACGCGAGGGTTTGACGCGGTGTTCTCCATCGGGACGACCAGCGTGTTTCCTTACATCGCCGAGCCCATCATCGATGCGCGTCGCCGTGGTGCGCTGACCGTCGAAGTCAATCCAGGCACGAGCCAGGTCTCACACATCGTGGACCACCGGCTTCGGATGGGGGCTGCCGCCGCGATGGACGCTGTTGTACGCGAGCTCGATCGTCTTTAGGGTAGTGTGACCATGGGGGGGGCAGAGCAGCGCTACCGGTACGATGAGTCCTACGAGGAAACCGTCCACCTGTCGGGCGGTCAGCGAATTCATCTGCGCCCCATGCGCCCGTCCGACAAGCAGATGCTCCTCGATGGTTTCGAGCATCTATCGCCTGACTCGCGGTACGCGCGGTTCATGGCGCCGAAATCCACGCTGAGCGAGAGGGAGCTTCGGTACCTGACCGAGGTCGATGGCATCAACCACTTCGCCATCGGCGCCATTCGGCGGCACCTGGTTTCCAAGCCGGAGGGCGTCGGGAGCGCGCGCTTCGTGCGTCTGAGCGATCAGCCCGACACCGCGGAGCCGGCGGTGACCGTTCTCGACGACTTTCATGGCAAGGGGCTCGGCTCGATCATGTTGCAACGCCTGATCGAGGCCGCCTGGGAGCGGGACGTGCGCTGGTTTTGTACCGAGCTTCTCGCGGACAACACCGCATCGAGGCGCATGATCGAGTCCCTCAGCCCAGACGTAAGATTCCGGCATGCGGGGGACGGCGCGATCATCGCCACGCTGCCGGTTCCGGAGCCCGACCGAACCCCGACGGCCCCGGGCTTCTTCGACGCAACCCCCATTCACAAGCTCTTGTCCTATGTCGCGCGAGCCAAGGTTTCGGTTCGGCCGCGAGTCACGCAGCCACCCGATCCGCCCGGCTAGGAGACCTGCACGGGGAACATCATGGGCGCGCGCACTTCGAGCATGCGTTGAGCGTCGGTGAGCGTGCCGACGATGCGCAGGGCGAAGGGAAATGCGGTGCCCGGGCCACGACTGGTGATCAAATTGCCGTCGGCCACGACCGGGTTCTCGCTGTACTCGCCCCAGCCCTCGAGCATCTCCTTGACGCTCGGATGGCTCGTGAGCTGCCTATCCTTGAAGACCCCGTGTGCCTGGAGCGCAATCGGAGCTGCGCAAATCGCGCCAACCAAGCGGCCGCTCTTCTCTTGCTTGCGAAGAATCTCTCCGACCTTGGCGGACGCAGCCAGTCGTTGCGCGCCTTCCGCGCCGCCGGGGAGGACGACGACATCAAAGTTTCCCTCGACGTCGTCGAGCGCCACATCGGGCGTGACTACGACGCCGCGGCTGCATCGGATTGGCTCGGTGCCGTCGACCCCCGCAACCGTCACCTCGATTCCGCCGCGGCGCAGCACATCGATGCTGATGACGGCCTCCATCTCTTCGCTGCCCTGCGCAAGCAGGACCAGTGCGGTCGGCGTGTCGCTCATTTCACGCCCTCGCAACTTCGAGACTTGTCGGATTTGCAGATCTCGGCGATTCGCTCGCGGAGCGCTGCTTCTAGCTTCGTGATACCGAGGCTCTTGGCAAGATCGATCGCTGCCCTCGCGCTGACTCGGTCGACGACGAATGCCTTCAGCCCCAACAAGGCGCTCACCCGTTGCCCCGAGGCGCAATGGAGGACAGCAGGCAGCACATCCTCCTCGCCAAGGGCCTTGGCCAGGGCGCGCGCGTTGGCCTCGGTCAGGCCCGAGGCGCCTGCGACCGGGATCCTCACGAACTTCATGCCCAGACGTTCGACGGTTGCTTCCTCGCCCTCATCGCCACGCTCAGCGTCCGTGCGTAGCGTGAGGATCGTTCGATAGCCTGCCTCGCGAATCGCGGTCAGCTGCTCGGGCGTGGGCTGGCCGCCGATGAGCAGACCCGTCTTGGTGACCCGAGCGTTCGGTATTGGCACCAGTGGAGGGGTTTCATCGATGTTTTTCGGTGCGCTGGGCTTTTCGGGTGGCCGGTCGGCTGCCGCCACAGGAAGAAGAGGCAGTGGGGCCGACGCGCCGAGGATGAGGCCCGCCAGAACCAAACCGAGGACTGGGATTTCACGATGCAACATGGAGGACCTCATCCTACCTCACGCCTTGGCCGCTGTTGATCGCACGTGCCGCGATGCGACCTGAATACACACAGCCGCCGAGGAAGGTTCCCTCGAGCGCTCGCTTCCCGTGCATCCCGCCGCCACCGAAGCCGCAGGCCTCGCCGACCGCGAAGAGGTTGGGGATAGGGTTGCCTTGGGTGTCGAGCACCTTGGCATCGAGGTCCACTTGGATGCCGCCCAGGCTCTTGCGCGTGAGGATCTGTGTGCGAATCGCGATCAACGGCATGGCGCTCGGGTCGTGGATGCGCGCCATGTTGCAGGTGCGTAGCCGGTCGCCGATGTACTGACGGACGTGCGCAATCCGGCGCAGCTGGTCGTCGTTTTGAAACTTGGTGCCCCGCTCGATGTTCTCGTCGTAGTCGGCGATTTCCCGCTCGAGTCGCCGGGCATCGACGTCCTGGGTGCCGGCCAGCGCGTTCATCTGGTCGGCGAGCTCCATCACGGTCTCGCCGGTGACGAAGTCTGGGCAGTGGTCGATGAACTCTTGGACTTGCTCTCCGTTGCCCTGGAGGAGACGCAGGAGGAACGCCAGCATCTTCTTGTCGCGAACGGCCGGATTGAACTCGGCTCCGGACACGCCGAACTCCTTGTTGGCGATCTTGCGGTTCATCACCTGCCAGGAGTACTTCTTTTCCTCCCGGCAAATGCGGTCGACGAGCAATAGCGTGTCGAAGGTGCCGACCAGCGGCGGGTCGACGAAGCGACGGCCCTGGTAGTTCACCCAGAGCGCAGACTTCGCTGGAACCAGGCTCAGGCCGTGGTTGGGGAAGAGCGGCTCCCAGTGCCGAACGCCCGCCGCGTAGTTCCACATCTTTTCGAGGTGGGTCACGTTCGCGCCAAGCTCCTCGGCGCGGTCGAGCAGCTTCCCGTCTGCTTCCGGAATCGACCCGTTGAGCATTGCCTCAGGCGGCTCGCCCCATTGGTCTCTCGGCCAGACCTCACGCACCTTGTCGTGGTTACCCGCGATCCCGCCCGCGGCGATGACGACGGCGTCGCCCCGCGCTTCGAACGACCCCGCGTTGTTCGTGCCGTGGCAACCGACGACCTGGCCGCCTTCTTTGGTGATGTCATCGACCCGGTGATCGAAGTGAAGTTGAAGCCGCCCGGCCTTTTCGTGTGCTCCGAGGCGCTCGATCAGCGGTAGGATGATGCCTTCGCCGGTGCCCCAGACGATGTGGAACCTCGGGACGGAGTTGCCCGGGACGAAGTAGCCACGCTCGGTCAGCGCACGGACCGCGCGGAAGATGCTCACGTCCCGTTCGGCGAGCCAGCCGCGGACCTCTTCGGTGCAGCGGTTGACATAGGCTTCCGCCCACCGGTACGGCCACACATCGCTGGGGTCGAGCTCGCCGTAACGAACCCAATCGCGCATCGCGAGGTCGACGGAGTCCTTGATGCCGCCCTTGCGTTGCTCGGGAGAGTCGACGAAGAACATCCCCCCGAACGACCACAAGGCGAGGCCGCCGAAGCGCTCCCGCGTGGCGGCGTCCAACATGAGCACCCGTTTGCCGTTATCCAGCAGCTCGAGCGCGGTGACCATCCCTGCGAGACCGCCGCCAATGACGACGACCTCGGCTTCATAAGTGCTATTGCCAGCCATGGAGACCGGCGAGGATAGCAGGTAGGCGCACGCCTGGGGGCGGCGGGGTGGGAATGAAGGCTCCGCACCCCACAATTGCGGTTGAATCGGTCACCTTAAGCGCCAGCGCCAGCGCCAGCGTCAGCGTCAGCGCCAGCGCCAGCGTCAGCGTCAGCGTCAGCGTCAGCGTCAGCGTCAGCGTCAGCGCCAGCGCCAGTGTCAGTGTCAGCGCCAGCGTCAGTGTCAGCGTCAGTGCCAGTTTCAGCGCCAGTAGGGGCTCACGGCTCGGTGACGTTCTCTGCGCAACGCGTGATGGTGAAACTCAGGCTGTCCGTGTTGCCCTGGGGATCTTCCACCATAGCAATCGCCCCGGGGTAATCGCCGCCGTTCACACAATTGATTGTCGACACCCTGGCATCGATCGTCCCGAAGCATCCGCCCGGCACGCCTCCGCTATAGGTGAGCTGGTCCGCAGGGGTCTCCGCGTCCGTGGCGGCGATGGTAATCGTGTAGTCGCTTGACGTATTGTTCACACAGGGCAGCACTGGCGTCGACGTCACCGACGTAATCACCGGCGCCTCACCGCCCATCATCCCGCCGGCACCGCCGGTTCCTGCGGAGCCGCCACTTCCACCCGAACCAGCGCCCCCAGAAGTAGCGTCGCTACCACACCCGACCAGCCCGAGTGCTCCGCCCAAAACCAATGCAAC
>JBGUEF010000242.1:0-5589 GCA_041821485.1 Deltaproteobacteria bacterium | reverse complement strand
GGCAAAGAAGCTCAACTCGCATGGTGGGCACGCCGACTTCCATCGAAGCTCACCGATCGCTTGCTTGGGCGCTGACTGATCCCTTACGTGCGCACGATGCGACAATTCGCTTGTAGGCGGGTCACCATTGATGTGCGAGAACCGACGCTTGTGAAACCAGAACCGAAGGTCGTCGGTGTACTCGTCGACTGCGTGGGCCTGCTGCCCGCTGGACAGCCAGCCTGCGATGCCTACAGTGCCCCACGTGGACGTCGACGTCTTCCTTCACTTGAGCCCCGAAGCGCTTCGCGCGCGTCTCCCCGCGCTGGTGGCGGAGCAGGTGGATGACTCTTTGCGGTCGGAGGCGATCTCTTCGGAGTTGGCCGAGCTCATCGCCTCCTGGAGCGACTCGGATGTGACGTCGATCGTCGACGCGGTAGCAGCCGTAGGCGTGGACCGACGCTTGTACACGGCCCATCCTCTCCTGCGGCAGGCCGTGCGCATCTGGTGCCGCCACGTGCTCGCGGGTTCCACTGTGGAGGGTGTCGAGCATTTAACGGAGGCGGTTGCTGCGGGCCCCACTGCCGTCGTCTGCAATCACCAGTCCTACATCGACACCAACGCGATCGACACCGTCCTCTGCGACCACGCGCGTGACGAGCTAGCCAATCGCATCGTTTCCGCGGCGGGGCCGAAGGTCTACGAAGGCATGCTCCGTCGTCTCGTCAGCGCTTCGCTCAACACGATCCCCGTTCCACAGAGCAACACCCTCGACCACACCGCCCAGCTTCCGGGACGCGAGCTGGCACGACAGTCGCTCGCGGCAGTCGCGCAGTCACATGCGGCCATGAAAGAGGGATACGTGCTCCTCATCTTTCCCGAGGGGGCCCGAACCCGGACGGGGCGCATGCGCCCGTTTCTGCCCGCAGTCTATCGATACTTCAAGCTGCCGGGCATCCGCGTCGTGCCAGCGGCCCTGACCGGAACGGCCGAACTCATCGGCATCGGCGAGCGCCAGGTCCGACCCGGAGCATGCGCGCTGCGGTTCGGCCCGCCCATCGATGTGGACGAGGCAGGCGGCCCGCGCGAGGCGCGTGACGCAGCTCGGTTGGCGGTCTCCCAGCTCCTCCCAATGGAGCTTCGACCAAATTCTTGAGCGCCGGGCTCTCCCTGTCCTCGGGTCGAGGGCTAGGGAACGGACGGTCTGAGCTCGCGGCTTCTACATGTCGCCGTAAGCGTGTTGAAGGAGCGTGAGCCCCGCGAAGACGGCGGTCTCCGCGCGTAGAACTCGGCCACCGAATCGAAGGGGGAGAGCACCGCGGGCCTCGAGCATGGCCCGCTCTTCGTCGCTCCAGCCTCCCTCGGGACCGACTGCGAAAACGATTCGAGGTCTCGCGCGGTCCGCGTTTGGAGCTGCGACGTCGAGCGGACGCGGACTCGATGCCCGGTCGTCGAGGTAGACGCAGAGGTCCGCTTCGGTGACGCACTCATCCTCCAGGATGGAAGCGAGCTCGATGGCCTCGCGCACTTCGGGCAGACTCGCGCGTCGGCATTGGCGGGCAGCGCGTAAGGCCTGCTTCGGCCATGCATGGGCCTTCTGATGATCCAGACCATCGCGTGGCACCGAGCGCTCCGAGAGCACGGGGACGACGCGCGTCACACCTAGCTCGGTGGCCTTCTGGATCACGACGAGCATGCGTTGCCTCGCGAGCACGGCGCAGAGCAGGGTGATGTCCGCGGGCGACTCGGTAGAGCTCGCCATCCGTTCGTAGACGAGGGCCTCGCCGCCGCTCTTCTTCATCACCTTGAGCGAGGCGCGAAAGAAATGCCCCTCTCGATCCACGATGGTGAAGGCCTCCTTCTCCTTGATCTCGCGATGGCGAAGCGCCCGCACCTGAAATGCGTCGAGCGTTACGCGTTCGCCCTCCGTGAGCTTGGCGGTGTGGCGGAGAGGCGCGTTCAAGGAGGGCGAGGCCATGACGGGAGCATAGGCTGCTTCGCGTCCCAGTCGACGATCGCGGCGGGGCCTTGATCGAGCTCCCGGAAAAGAGCAAGGACAAGCGGGCACCGCCACCAAAAGGGGGCGCGCTGAATCATGAGCGAAGCACCCACAGGCGATCCCATCGAGATTTACCTCTCGCTCGACGAAGCGCAGAACCCGGATGCGATGCGCGCGCTTGCGGCGAAGAAGCTGGCCGTGCCGCTCGACGACCTGCCTGAGCTTCGCGTACTGCGGCGCGCAATCGACGCGCGTGGCAAGCACACCCGCTTTCACGTCCTGCTGGGCGTCGGGCCCGACGTCCCTGATGGCGAGTGGGCGCTGCCTCATCCACGAGAAGTTCGATCTCCCGCGCGGGTGGTGATCGTGGGCTCGGGCCCGGCGGGCCTGTTCTGCGCATATGAGTTGGCGCGCCACGGCATTGCCAGCCGGATTATCGAGCGCGGGAAGCGGGTTCAGCCAAGGCGCCGCGACATCGCGCTCCTCAATCGTGAGGGGCGGGTCGATTCCAATAGCAACTACTGTTTCGGCGAAGGCGGGGCCGGGACGTACAGTGACGGCAAGCTCTACACGCGGGCCCACAAGAGGGGCTCGGTGCGCGACGTGCTCGAGATACTCGCGCTTCACGGGGCTCCTCCCGAGATCTTGGTGGACGCGCGCCCGCATATCGGGAGCAACAAGCTACCCAAAGTCGTCACAGCGTTGCGCGAACGACTCGAGGCTGTAGGCGTGGAGTTTCATTTCGAGGTCCGGCTCGAGCGCATCATCGTGGAGGGTCACGGCGCTGAGCGCAGGGTGAGCGGCGTGGAGCTTTCAGACGGGCGTTCGTTCGAAGCGGACGCAGTCGTGCTGGCGACCGGGCATTCCGCGCGAGACGTTTTTGAGATGCTCGAGGAGATGAACGTCACCTTGGAACCGAAAGGGTTTGCGCTGGGCGTTCGGGTCGAGCATCCGCAGGCGCTGATCAACCGGATTCAATACGGAGCGGATGCGGGCCACGCCGCGCTGCCGAGCGCATACTATCGCCTCGCCGCGACCGTCGAGGACCGTGGCGTCTTCTCGTTCTGCATGTGTCCGGGCGGTTGGATCGTTCCCGCAACCACCGAGCCTGGAGCGCAGGTGGTCAATGGCATGAGCTTGTCGAAGCGAGACTCACCCTTCGCAAACTCGGGAATCGTCGCGGCTGTCGAGCCTGCAGATTGGCAAGCGCAGGGGTTCGAGGGGCCTCTCGGCGGGGTGCGCTTCCAGGAACAGATCGAACGCGCTGCCTACCAAGCGGGAGGCGGGGATCTCCGAGCGCCCGCGACGATGATGACGGACTTCATCGCGAAGCGAGGCTCGAGTCGAGCTCCAGAGAGTAGCTACCGGCCGGGGCTGACCGCCACAGCGCTCGATGAAGTCATCGATTCCGCCGGGGTGCGCATCTCGGAGCCCTTGCGCGAAGGACTCGAGCGCTTTGCACGTCGTATGCCCGGATTTCTCAGCGACGACGCGGTCCTGGTGGGTGTCGAATCGAGAACGAGCTCTCCGGTGCGCGTCCCTCGTAAAGAAGATACGCTCGAGTCACCTGATGTTCGCGGGCTGTACCCCTCCGGCGAAGGTGCCGGCTACGCGGGTGGCATCGTCAGCGCCGCGCTCGACGGCAAGCGGGTGGCTATGGCCCTTTTGCAGCACGCCATTGCGGGCTCGTGATGGAGATCTCGGCGGAGCTGCTACAGTCCGCGTCCCAACTCATGCCGAGCTCGATACTCCAGCACTCGTTGTTCCCGTTCGACAACAGCTACGCGCGGCTTCCCGAGCGTTTCTTTGCGCGCGTGCCGCCGACCCCAGTGTCTGCGCCGGCTCTGATCCGTCTCAACGAGCGCCTCGCTATTCAGCTGGGACTCAGCCCTGAGCGATTGGCCACGTCTGAGGGCATCGAGGTCCTGGCTGGGAATCGAGTGCCGGAAGGCGCGGAGCCGCTGGCCATGGCGTACGCCGGTTTTCAGTTTGGGAACTGGGTCCCCCAACTCGGCGACGGTCGGGCCATTCTTCTTGGGGAGTTGATCGACCGGGATGGTGTGCGTCGGGATATCCAGCTCAAGGGTTCGGGTCCCACACCGTTCTCTCGCAACGGAGATGGCCGTGCCGGAGTGGGCCCGGTGTTGCGCGAGTACATCATCAGTGAGGCGATGGCGGCCCTGGGGATCCCGACCACCCGTTCGCTGGCGGCGGTGACCACGGGCGAGCGGATCCGGCGCGAGACCGATCTGCCGGGCGCCGTCCTGACCCGAGTAGCGCAGAGCCACATCAGGGTAGGGACGTTCCAGTTCTTCGCCGGTCGGCGCGACGAACAGGCCATCCAGGTGCTGTCGGATCATGTCATCGCCCGCCACTACCCCGAGGCGGCTCAGGCGGACAATCCAATACTCGCCTTGCTCGGTGCCGTGATCGAGCGGCAGGCGGAGCTGATCGCCCGCTGGCAGCTGGTCGGTTTCATTCATGGTGTGATGAACACGGACAACATGTCGATTGCCGGGGAGACCATCGACTATGGCCCCTGCGCGTTCATGGACAGTTATCATCCGGACATGGTGTACAGCTCCATCGATCACCGGGGTCGATACGCCTTCGGCAATCAGCCCTCGATCGCGCACTGGAACCTTGCGGGACTAGCGAACACCCTGTTGCCGCTCATCGCCGACGACCAAGATACCGCGGTCGCTCTGGCCACAGAGGTGATCCAAACGTTTCCAGGTCGGTTCGAGCACTACTATCGAGCCGGCCTGCAACGAAAGCTTGGGCTCACCGAGGTTCGGGAAAACGATCTTGCACTCGCTCAGGATCTGCTCACGCGGATGGCGGACAACGAGGCAGACTTCACGCTCACGTTTCGCCGACTATGCGATGCGGTCGAGCCAGGCTCGCAGAACGATGCACTGGTGAACGGTCTCTTTGACGATCCGGCGGCCTTTGATGAATGGGCTGTGCGTTGGCGACATCGGCTCGCCAGCGAAGGGCGGTCTTCTGCGGAGCGTCAGAGGGAAATGCGGTCGGTCAATCCGGCCTTCATACCGCGCAATCATCGGGTCGAAGAGGCCATCAAGGCGGCGGCAGAGGAGGGTGATCTTCAGCCTTTCGAGCAGTTGATTGAAGTGCTGGCGTCACCCTACGAAGACCAGCCGTCGCGGGAACGCTATGCTGAACCGCCGCGGCCGGACCAGATCGTCCGACAGACCTTCTGTGGGACCTGATGGCGAACGCCCAGGTGGTCGAGGTTCAGGACAGGTGTCGATCGAGCGCATCGTGGAGGGCCGCGATAACCTCGCCACTTGCCCCGCGTGATGGAGGGACGTGCCCTTCGGTGTGTTCGAGCACCGTGCGCCCTGGAGCCGACCAATGCTCGAGCATCTTCTTCTGTTCCTCGTACAGCACGTCCCTCGGTCCGCCGAGCACGTGAATCGAGGGCGTTTGCAGAGGCCCCGCGGCGAGCAAGGGCACAAGCCCGGGGTCGCGTGGTGCGACGCCGCTATTGAAGAGCAGGGCGGCCCGCCATCTTCGGTCTGCCGGAAGGAAGTCGGTTCGTTCGCTGAGGGCGGTCAATGCCGTGACCAGCGTGCCACCTTGAGAGT
>JBGUEF010000241.1:0-5599 GCA_041821485.1 Deltaproteobacteria bacterium | reverse complement strand
GTTGAGCAGCCCGAAGTTCAGCGATCCCTTCGCCGAATAGCTAGTGTGCGGATCTTTTCTCTCGCACACTAGATGAGGAGTCTGGGTTCGCGCTCTAGGGCGATTCCGAAATGGTCGCGCACGCGTGCGCGGATCTCGTCGGCAAACGACAGCAGGTCCGCGGTCGTGCCACCTCCGTGGTGCACGAGCGCGAGCGCGTGGCGGGTCGACACACCGAACGCGCCGCGCCGTGTGCCCTTTGCGATTCCGGCATTCTCGATCAGCCACCCGGCCGAGAGCTTCACTTGGCCATCGCCGGCGGGATAGCGAGGAACCTCACTTGGCGCGCCGACGAGATTCTCGCGAACCGCTTTCTCGGTGACGCGGTCCGCTTCGGACGCAGCAACGATCGGGTTCAAGAAGAAGGAACCTGCGCTGCGGTGATTCGGGTCGTCGGGATCGATGACCATGGACTTGCGGCGCCGAAGGTCGAGAACGGTGTGGCGGATTTGAGACAGCGTTGGATCACCTCCAATGCTCCTTTCGAGCTCCGCGTAGCGAACCGTCCCCGGGCCGTCAGGGCGCAGGGCGAAGCGGACCGCGCAGACGATGAAGCGATCGGGCTCGCGCTTGAACCGGCTATCGCGATAGCCGAAGGCGCAATCCTCAGAGCCGAGCTCTTCGAAGGCGAGCGTGTCGCGGCGGAGGACGCGGACGCTCGCGATGACTTCGGCGACCTCCTGCCCGTAAGCCCCCACGTTCTGAATCGGCGTCGCGCCGGTCGAGCCTGGAATCCCGGTGAGGCATTCGAGACCGGCCCAGCCTCGCGACACTGCGCCGTCGACGACGGTTTCCCAGGGCACACCCGCGCCCGCGTCCACCGTACCCCCGTTGCGAAACTCGGCCGTCGCGATCCGCATGTGGATGAGCAGCCCGTCGTAGCCTTCGTCGGGCACGATCACATTCGAGCCGCCGCCCAGAACCACCGAGGACAGGCCCTCCTCGGCGGCCCAGCGAAGCGCCTCGGACAAGCTGCGCTCGTCCTCCACTCGCACGAAATGCTTCGCGGGCCCACCTAGCTCCAGCGTCGTGAGTGGAGCGAGGGGAACGTCACGCTGGATGTCGAGGGTCGTCATCAGCTGTGATCTAGGGCGCGGGGATTCTTTCGATGCCAGCCATGTAAGGAACCAGAGCCTCGGGTACGGTGACGCTCCCATCGGCTTGCTGGTTCTGCTCGAGGATCGCAACGAGCGTCCGACCGATCGCAAGACCCGACCCGTTCAGGGTGTGCACGAAGCGTGGCTTGCCCTTGTCCTCGGGCCGGAAGCGCGCCTTCATCCGGCGGGCCTGGAAGTCGCCAAACCAGGAGCAGCTCGAAATCTCGCGATACGCGCTCTGCGCGGGCAGCCAAACCTCGAGGTCATACGACTTCTGCGCCGCGAACCCCATATCGCCGGCACAAAGCTGCACGACCCGGTGGTGCAAGCCTAGCTTCTGTAAGATCGTCTCGGCGTGCTGGGTGAGCACGTCGAGCTGAGCCTCGCCTTCGTCCGGGTTGCAGAATCGGACCAGCTCGACCTTGTCGAACTGATGAACGCGGATCATCCCGCGCGTGTCCTTCCCATAGCTACCCGCCTCGCTTCGGAAGCACGCCGTGTAGCCGGTGTACGCGATCGGTAAATCCGCCCCGGCGACAATCTCGTTCGCGTGCAGGTTGGTAATCGGAACCTCGGCGGTCGGCACGAGGTACAGGTCATGCCCCTGGGCTCCGGCCTCGGCCTCCCACTCCTCGTCCTTTGCCATCCGGAACGCATCCTTGGCGAACTTTGGCAACTGACCCGTTCCCAGCATCGCGCTGTCTTTGACGAGAACGGGCGGCCACACCTCTTCGTAGCCGTGCTCTGCCGTGTGCACGTCGAGCATGAACTGCATGAGTGCGCGATTGAGCCGCGAACCGAGACCCTTGAGCACCACGAAGCGGGAGCCGCTGATCTTGGCCGCGCGCTCGAAGTCGAGAATGTCGAGCCGTGTGCCGACCTCGACGTGATCGCGCGCATCGAAATCAAACGACGGCTTGTCGCCCCAGACACGCACCTCGACGTTGTCGTTTTCAGTGAGCCCATCCGGCGTGCCGGGGTGAGGAAGGTTCGGCAGATTCAGCAAGATCGCTTCGAGCTCGGTTTCGACCACACCTTGGCGCGCCTCGCCTTGCTTGATCTGGTCGCCGAGGGTGCGGAGTTGCTCGCGCCGGGTCTGAAACTCCTCCGACTTTTTGTCGGCGACTTTCGCCATCGCCTGGCTCGCCTCATTGCGCTCCTGCCTGAGCGCCTCGACGCTCGTGATGACGCCGCGGCGCTCCTCGGCCAAGGTTCCGAGCCGGTCGAGCAGCGCCGCATCGGAAAAACCGCGGCGCGTAAGTGCGGCCTTTACTTCGGGCAGGTTTTCGCTCACGTGGCGCAGGTCGAGCATGGGAGCGGGTCTACAACACGAGGGCGCAGAGCACCAGTCGCGCACTTCTTGGCGCGGCGTGCGAAAAGCCCCTAAGTTGAAGCTGTGAGCAACACGGGCATGCTCAGCCGATTGGGGGTCATCGGCGACGTTCACTGCGAGTCCGACACGCTCGGGCGAGCGCTCGACGCGTTGGAGATGATGAACGTCGAGGCCGTCTTGTGCGTTGGCGATCTGGTCGACGGCCCAGGAGACGCCGATGCGACCCTCGCGATGCTGCAAGCCCGCCAGGTCCAGTGCGTGGCTGGCAACCATGAGCGCTGGTTCCTCGACGGCGAGCAACGGTCGCTCGAAAACGCCACCGGCGCGATCAACGAGACTTCGCGTGCGTTCCTCGATGCGCTGCCGAAAGTGCGAGGCTACACCACGCCCAAGGGCAACGCGCTGCTCTGCCATGGAGTCGGCGAAGACGACGAGGCCTGGCTCCTCTCCGACACCCGAGGCTACGCCCTCCAGGACATCCCGACCCTTCGCGAGCTGATGCTCGATCAAGAGGTCCAGTTCATGCTCTGCGGCCACACCCACGAACGCATGATCCGCGTGTTCCCAGGCCTCACCGTGATCAACGCCGGGACCATCCACCGCAAAGACGAGCAGACCTTCATGGTCCTAGACTTCGCCGCCATGCGAGTCAGCTTCTACTCGGCCGCCGAGGCAACCATGGGAAAGCTGATCGAAGAGCTCGACCTCCCCCCGCCAGGCCCAGTCGAGTAAAGCAACGGCGCCGACGATGGCACCGAACCACCGGAGACCGGCTTCCGGTATGTCGCTGTTAGCGCGCTTGACGCCAGAGCTCTGCCAGCGAGGGCATCGATCCCGTGAGTAGGAAGCCTACGCGGAACAACCGCGCTCCGATCCGAATCGACACCCAGGTCGACACTAGCAACACCAGCATCGAGCCGATCACTTCCCACCAGGCAATCCCCGACGAGTCGACCGCCAAGCGGATGATCACGGTGAGCGGTGACGTGAACGGGATCCAGGTCATCACCTGGCCGAGGATCCCATTGGGCTCGTCGAGCAGGATCACCAGGACCATCAGCGGGAGGATCGCGAGCATGGCCCAGCCCATCGTGAGCTTCTGGCTTTCGGCTGCATTCGCGCCGAGGGCGGCGGTCGCGAGCATGAGGCTGCCGAGGAATAGGTAGCCGAGGATGAACAACAGGGGCGCGACGGCTACGGCTTCCCACGGAATCGACACCACGGCCGCAAGCGCGGCCGACGCGGTGAGCGCGACGAAGACGACCATCGACGACCACACTGCAAACTGCAACAGGCCCGCGGCGCCTAGACCGAAGAGCTTGCCGGCGAGAATCTCTTCTGGGGTCACCGAGGAAAGCAGCACTTCGACGATCTTGCTTTCCTTGTCGGTCGAGACAGTCTGCACGAGGTACCCGGACGCACTGAGAAGCGCTGTGAGCAGAAGGATCCCGAGGAAGAGCGGGATTGTCGTGCGCACGAGAAGATCGAGGGCCTCGTCGACGCCGGTCACCTGCTCCCCATCGGGGCCGAGGCGGCTGCGAACGAAGTACGCAGGGGAAATGACCCGCTCCTGTACATCGTGATCGAGACGTCCTTCGACGAGCGATTTCCTCAGGAGCGAGCGAAGGAGCGGCTCGATCGTCGTCCCGCGCATGCTCAATAGTGGCGTCTTCTCCGACTGGATGGCCCGTACCTCGCCGCTCGAGAGATAGTCTTTCTCGACGACGTAGACGGCCCGAAGACGACCCGATTCGAGGTCTCTAATTGCGGCATCTGAATTCGCGTAGAGCACAATTTCGTTGGCGTTCGCCGTCCAAACCCGCGCGCCCTCACGTTCTTCGAAAACACCGAGGTCGACCACGCCTGCCTCATCGACCAGTCCGAACTCGGAGCTCTCGGCCGCCCGCTGCATGAGGAAGTAGGTCTGAGCCCCGAGGACAGTGCCCGATAGGAGCGCTAGGAAGACCGGCAGGCCGAACGTCGCAATCAGGTATGACCAGCGTTTGACGACCGACGCGAACTCGAAGCGCGCCACGGCGGCAATGCGTTGAATGCGCATGAGTCAGCGGCCCCCGCCAACCAGGCTGACAAAGATCTCATCCATGCGCGCGACCAAGGGCTCGTAACGATCGATGAGCACACCATTTCGTACGAGCTCGTTGAGGTATCCCGCTGGAGTCACGCTTGGCGGCAGCTCCACGCGCCAGCCTCCGGCCCGGTGCTGCGTGGCCTCCACCCCAAAGGCCAGCAGGTCCGTCGCCGTCCACACGATCACCTCATTTGGTGAGTAGCGCCGACGGATCTCGTCGAGCTGGCCATACACCACCAGCTTGCCGCGATGAATGAGCGCCACCCGATCACAAAGCGCCTCCACCTGATGCATCATATGGGTCGACAATACGGTCGTCTGACCGTTACGACGGCGCTCTTCGATCAGGTTGGTGACGAGCGCAACGTTGACTGGGTCCAAACCCGAAAAAGGCTCGTCGAGCACGCAGAGCTCCGGGTCGGTCATCAGGCAGGCCGCAATCTGAACCTTTTGCGTCATCCCCTTCGACAGGCTCTCGACTCGCTGCTCCGCGACACGGCTCAAGCCGACGCGTTCGAGCCAGTGGTCCGCCGCCGTCCGCGCTGGCGCGCGCTTCAACCCCTTGAGTCGTCCGAGATACGCAAGCAGCTCACGCACTTTGGCACGACGATAGACGCCGCGTTCCTCGGGAAGGTACGCAGTGCGGTCGAGGGTCTTCGGGTTCGGCGCAGCGCCAAACAGCGATACGTCGCCGTCATCGGCCCGAAGAATGTCTAGTCCAATCCGGATCAGAGTCGTCTTGCCCGCACCGTTCGGACCGAGCAGCCCGAACACCTCACCCGGCCTGACCTCGAGCGACACGTCCTCGAGCGCGCTGTGCTTCCCAAAGCGCTTGGATACGCCCCGATACTCGAGAATCCCCACGTGTTGATTGTATCGGGTGAGGACGGCCGGAGCTAATCCCTGCCAGCCAGTGGCAGTGTCGGTGTCAGCGGCAGTGGCAGCGTCACTGGCAGGGTCAGCGGCAGCGCCAGTGGCAGCGTCAGGGTCAGTGGCGGCATCAGGGGCAGTGGCGGTGCCAGCGGCAGGGTCCTTGTGACG
>JBGUEF010000240.1:0-5600 GCA_041821485.1 Deltaproteobacteria bacterium | reverse complement strand
GTTCTCGAGTTGCGCTCCGAGACGGCCCATGAGGGCCGCGTGCTGCCGGTCGGCGATGTGCTGGACGTGCCCGCCATCCCCGCAGACCTCCTGGATCTGGCGCGGCGGATCGAGCAGTACTACCTGACGTCGTTCGCGGCCGCCCTGACGCTCGTCTGTCCGCCGGCCGGCGCTCTCAAGATCGTGCGCCAATACGAGCTGACCGCCGGGGGGCACGCCGCCCTCGGCGCGGGCGATTTCGCGTCCGTCAGAGAGTGAGAGCGCTAGCAGCGAGCCCTGGGTCTCGCCGTAAATCACGGTGCCCTGCTCCGTCACAATCGGAGCGGTGGGGGCGCCGCGCTCGGGGGCCTTCTCCCACTGGACTTCACGGGTCCTCAGGTCCAGAAGTGACACGCCCTGGCGGGCCGAGGAGATGACCAGCATCCGCCCGGCCGCCGCGATTCCGGTGACGCCCTGAAACTCCGCGTCTCTCCATTCGACGGTTCCGCTCCGGGCGTTCAGCGCGTAGAGACCGGCGGTAAACGAGGCCACATAGAGCGTGCCCCGAAGCATCACTGGAGTCGTGTCGACATCGAGGAATTGCGGGACGTTGCCTGGCCGAAGCTCGACATCCACTGAGGTTTCGACCTCCCAGTACAGGCGCCCGTCTGAGGGGTTGAGCGCCGCGACCGCCCCATCGGTGAATGCGGCATACAGCCGCCCGTCCTCGAGCAGCATCCCGGCATGCCCTGCGATGGTGATCTCCTCCACCGGCTCCTTGTCGTACGTCCACAGGATGCGCCCGTCGTCCCGGGCAAGTGCGGTGATGATGTCGTTCTCGCCGACGACATAAACCGCGTCAGGAGCGATCACCGGCTGCGTCCGTATCGTGCCGATGAGCTTGGTCTTCCACTTGAGCTCGCCTTCGACGGTGATCGCGTGCACGTGTCCGTCGACACCCGGGAAGTACAACTCGCCCGTTCGAGCATCCACGGCGGCCTTCCCCTCGATTTGTGCGCCCGCATCGTAGAAGAACAACCTTCGGCCGTTCAGCGCAAATGCAAACATGTTGCCTTCGCTCGTCCCGATGTAGACGCGCTCACGCTTGGTATCGAAGGCCGCGGAGCTGAGCTCGACCGGCAGGTAGCGAGCTTCCTGACGGTCGGTCAGTTGCTTCGACCAGCGGACGTTGAAGCCGCCCTCGCCCGGTCGCGCATACGCATCGTCCTGCTCGATCCAGCCGAAGTGGTCGGCGTTGGTTGCCGGCGTGCCCGCGGCTCCGCAGCCTGGAATCGCAAGCAGCGACGAGGCGACGGCCAAGACGATCGCGAAGCGGATGTGCATCGGTTGCAGGCTTATTCTTCCGGTGGCTGCCGCTGGAGCATCTCGTTCATTTGTCGGATGACCTCGTCGGCCCTGCGCGGGTCGACGCTGGTCGCGGGTGACAGGCTCGGATCGATGAGTGCAAGGCGCGCCTCGGCTTGCTCCTGCGTGTAGGGCAGCAACGGGGCGTCGGCCTGCCTGAGGGAGTTCAAGACGCCTTCGAACTTGGTCTTGGCCTCATCGAGCTTGCCCTCGGCGAACAGGATTCGCCCTTGATGGTAGCCCGCGATCGGAGCGATGTTGCTGTCGAGTGCTCGCAACTCTTCGAGTCGTTCCACGGCCTGCTGATAGGATTTCTCCGCCTCGAGCGAGTACGCGATTCCTTCTAGCGCCGCCCAAACAACCCCTTCCTCATCGCTGCTGTCGAGCGCTGCCTGATAGGCCTCACGCGATTGTTCCCACTGCCCCTGCTCGTAGAGCGCCCTGCCCTCACCGATTCGCGCCCATGCGGCTGCCGGGGTCTTCGCATGCGCATCTGCGACCGCCGCGTACGCGTTTGCAAGTGCAGCTGCGTCGTCCGCGTCGCCTTCCATGACTGCGGCAAGCTCGGCGCCCGCGGTTGCGGCCTGGCGATGTGCGAAGGTAGACCAGCCGATCCCGATTGCCGCCACCAAAAGCACTGCGCCGGCCATGAGCCCGAGCGGCTTCAGGTTATCTTGGAGCCAGTCCTTCGCCACGGCGGCCTGTGCGATGGCCTTCTCCTCGACGAGATCCGCGTCGCGACCCCGTTCGGCGGCCTTGCGCGCCGACTTGGCTGCCTGTTGCGCGGCGAGTCGCTGGCCCGCGCTGAGCGGCGAGTTCTTTTCGTTTTCGGCAGAGTCGTTGGCCAAGGCTTCCTCCAAAAGACCGGGAAAACCCGGCAAATCGCGTCGGCACTATACACGCGGCCCCTCCCCAGTCAACGTAGCCTCGCATGGGGCGCGACCCCCGTGCTAGAGGGCTCGCTGTGCGTTGCCTCGTCGGGATCTTTGGGAGCCTCGCCTTGCTGGCGTCACTCCCCTCGATGACCTCTGCGTACGAGGACCAGGCGACCCTCGGCTTGGAAGTTGGGTACGCGGGCATGCCGGGAAGCGACACCCTTCCCCGCAACGGTGTCGATGTGGGCCTCATCGCGGGTGGCGGCTTCGGCGACGCGTGGAGCATTCAGGGGCTCCTCAGCTACAACATCTTTCCAGACGAACGGCCGCTGCACCTCGGCATGGCCGGGCTCGAGACGGTGTACGCACTCGACATCGTCCGTTTCGTGCCCCTGATAGGCGTCGGCCTGGACGGCCTATTGACCGTGCGTGACCGGCGGACACGGGGAGACTTCGCCCTCCACGTGCTACTGGGCGTGGACTATCTCATCAACCCGCGCTGGCTCATCGGCGCGGACGTTCGCGGCTACTGGGTGGCCACCAACGCGGCCAGCCCGCTCGACCCGTTCATCTTGACGGCGGGTGCGCGGGTCGGCGTTCGCTTCGACGTTCACTAGTGGCCGCTGCCGAATCTGAATCGGGCGGTCGGAGGCGATGGCGCTACCCGCGAGCACGAGCACCACGCAGGCGGCGGAGCGAAGCGATGAAGCTCGTGAAGCGGCTTGCACGGCCCGCCATCGGCCAGTCCCTCCGGATGTTGCTCCCTCGGGGCTAGCTCGAGGGCTTGCCGAGCTCGAAGCCGTCGTGAAGCACCGCCACCGCGCGGTCGGCGTGGGCGGCTTCGATGAGGCACGAGGTCTTGATCTCGCTGGTGCTGATCGCCTCGATGTTGATGCTTGCGTCTGCGAGAAGCCGGAACATCCGGGCCGCGATGCCCGCGTGATTGCGCATCCCAACGCCCACGATCGAGACCTTGGCGACGGCGTCATCACGCACGACCCCCTCCGCGTTGACGCTCGCGACCAGCTCCTTCGCGATGGTTTCCGCGCGGTCCGCATCCTCGTGGCTCACGGTGAAGGTCAGGTCGGTGTGCCCTGCCTTCGAGATGTTCTGGATGATCATATCCACCGAAATGTTGGCGTCGGCGAGTGGCTCGAACACGCTTGCGACGACACCGGGATGGTCCGGCAGCGCGCGAACGGTCAGCTTCGCGGTCTTCTTGTCAGCCGCCACGCCGGCCACGATCACTTTTTCGAGCAGGTGTTCTTCGTCGGTCACGATCGTTCCCTCCTCTTTCGAGAAACTCGAGCGCACGTGCAGCGGCATGCGGTGCTTCATCGCAAGCTCCACCGAACGTATCTGTAGGACCTTGGCCCCTTGTGAGGAGAGCTCGAGCATCTCCTCGTAACTGATGCACTTGATCTTGCGCGCATTGGGGCAGACCCCCGGATCGGTCGTGTACACGCCATCGACGTCGGTGCAGATCTCGCAGACGTCCGCTTTCACCGCCGCCGCAATGGCCACAGCCGAAGTGTCCGAGCCGCCGCGCCCGAGCGTGGTGATGTTGCCGTACGCATCCGTGCCCTGAAAGCCCGCAACGACGAGCACGTTGCCGGTCGCGAGAGACGAACGAAGCCCCGTGCCATCGATGGTGCGAATGCGGGCTTTTCGGTGCACGTTGTCGGTCAAGATGCGCGCCTGGTGGCCAAGCATCGAACGAGCCGGGACCCCGATTTCGTTGAGCTGGATGGCCAAGAGTGCAGCGCTCACCTGCTCCCCGCTCGAGACGAGCACGTCCATCTCACGCTCCGCAGGACCGTTCGAGAGCTCCCAGCCCAATCCGAGCAGCCTGTCGGTTTCGCCGGCCATCGCGCTCACCACGACGATGACCTGGTGGCCGTCGCGATACGTGTCGGCTACGCGCTCCGCGACCCTGCGGATCCGGTCCAAGGTACCGACGCTCGTGCCGCCATATTTCTGTACCACCAGGCTCATTGGGCGCGGAAGGATAGCCGCGCCCTTCGGGGGAGCAACCGCCGCCGCGCGATCTTCGCTTCCGTGGTAGTTTGGGGCTCATGCGACGTGCTGTATGGGTGGCGCTGCTCGTGATCGGCGCTTGCAGTCAGAAGTCGGGGCCGGCCCATGCCGGGCCTTCGGAGAGCGAGTCACGGGAGCAAGAACGGCTTCACATGGTGAGCAGGCAGATCGAGGCACGTGGTGTTCGAGATGCGCGCGTGCTCCGGGCGATGCGCAAGGTGCCGCGCCACCGCTTCGTGCCAGAATCCCAACGTGCACACGCGTACGCAGACAGGCCGCTGCCGATTGGTCATCAGCAGACGATCAGCCAGCCGTACATCGTCGCGTTGATGAGCGAGCTAGCCGATGTGAAACCCGGCGACACGGTGCTCGAGGTCGGGACCGGCTCGGGCTACCAAGCTGCGGTGCTGGCCGAAATGGGTGTCAAAGTATTCTCCATCGAGATCATCGAGCCGCTCGCGAAGCACGCGAAAGCCACCCTCTCTGATTTGGGCTACGCCAAGATGGTCGAGGTTCGGCATGGCGATGGCTACGCAGGATGGCCTGAGCACGCGCCGTTCGACGCGATCATCGTGACCGCCGCCCCACCGAAGATTCCCGAGCCATTGAAGCAGCAACTCGAGGTGGGAGGACACTTGGTGATCCCCGTTGGCAAGCACTACCAAAGCCTGTTGCGCGTGACGCGAACCAAGGAAGGCTTCGATGAGGAGTCGGTAATCCCGGTGCGGTTCGTGCCGATGACCGGGAAGGCGCAACAGCGGTAGATGGAGGCCGCTCCAGCGTGCGTCTCTCGTTTACCGTATGTAAGGCACCTCACATTCCCTCCAGGACCGCGAAAAACGTCGATTCACCCTTCGTAAGCTGTTTTACCGTCAGCGCAGAGAACGACCTTCACCTGCTTGGAGGTCGGCGACCAGACCATCACCATCACGGTCTCCGATGACGGCTTTGACTACTGCACTTGCAACCGAACGGTCGATGTCCGCTGCGTCGATGGCGTCTCTAAGGCGTCGGCTCTCGTGTTCCTCAGCAGCACGAAGTCGGATGCAGCCCTTGGTGGGCCGCGCGGCGCCGATCAGACCTGCGTGGACCTAGCAAGAGCCGCCGGCCTCGGAGGTTATTGGTTCTCCTGGACCTCGGATGCGTGCACCTCTCCGTCTCAGCGTTTCGAGCAGTCGACGCTCCCGTATCGCATGGTCGACGGAACCGAGATTTCACCTAGCTGGGACAGAATGACGATGGATCCACCGCCTACGGGCATGGGTTACCTCGGCGCTCCGATCGACATGGATGAATACGGCAACATCCCAGCTACACCTGACCAATGCGGCAGCTCCTCAAACC
>JBGUEF010000239.1:0-5607 GCA_041821485.1 Deltaproteobacteria bacterium | reverse complement strand
CCTGTCGAGCGCTGTCGACATCAGGCGAAACGACGAGCTGGGCCAACTCGTCGCGGAGTTCGAGCGGATGGTTCAGGCGCTGGCTGCCCGCGATCAGAGTTTGCGCGAGGCGGCGCTTGCTGAACAGCGGCTTCAGCGAATGCAGGTTCAGATCGTGGAGGCGTTGCGCGCGGCGATCGTGGTCGTCGATCGGGATCGCGTGATCCGGACGACAAATCCCGCTGCCGACGAGATCCTCGGAGCCAGCGCCCGCGATGTCGGCTCGTCGATCGACGACACCTCGCTTCTTCGACGCTTCCCCGCGCTCGCTCGGGCGATTGCAGAGGTTGCCGAAGGAGGCGACGCGCGGACCCTCCAAGGCGAGCGGATCGCGGGTTTCACCGAGCGCCTGGTCGACGTCCTCGTGACGCCTTTCGGCGACGAAGCCGGGGAGAGTGGCGTTCGCGGGGTTCTGGTGGTTGCCGATGACGTTTCGGACGCAATCGCCACGAAATCCCGCCTCATCCAAACCGAGCGACTGGCGGCCATTGGTCGCATGGCCGCGCACGTCACCCACGAAGTTCGTAACCCGCTGTCGAGCATCGGCCTCAATGTCGACATGCTCGGGGACGAGATCCATGAGCCCGGCTCGGAGGGCAAACGTCTGCTGGAGTCGATCCAGCAAGAGCTCGAGCGCCTCGAGAGCATCACCGAGGAGTACCTGCGCCTAGCGCGACTGCCCGAGCCCTCACTCACGCCGGACGACCCGACTCACCTCTTGCGTGACACCTCTGAATTCGTTCGGCGCGAAATGGACTCTGCGGGCGTTGCGCTCCAGTTGGATCTGGCGTCTCAGCTTCCTCCCGTGGCGATGGACGAGCCGCAGCTTCGCCAGGCGCTTCTCAATCTCTTGCGCAATGCGCGCGAAGCGATGCCCGACGGAGGGACCGCCAAGCTCGAGGCGACGCGGTACGACGGTGGAGTGCGCATCCAGGTTCATGACGAAGGCGCTGGCATCGGCGAGGAAGAGCGCGAGCACGTCTTCGACTTGTTCTACACGACGAAGGAGAGGGGCACGGGTCTCGGATTGCCTCTCACGCAGCAAATCGTCGTCGCCCACGGGGGGAGCATCGTGTGCAAGCCCCGGCATCCGCACGGAACGACCTTCGAGGTTTGGTTGCCAGCCGCGGCACAAACGACTACTGGTCTGCCCGTGCGGAGGGTTGGATGAGCAGAGCAGACGGGCGCTCCTACGATGCGCTGAGGCCGGTTTCGATCGAAGCAAACGTGCAGCGCAACCCCGAAGGCTCGGTGATTTATCGCTGTGGTGGCACCACGGTGTTGATTGCGGCTTCGATATCCGAGGGCGTGCCTGACTGGATGCGCGGCTCGGGCAAGGGTTGGCTCACGGCGGAGTACGCGATGCATCCGCGCGCCAATCCGGAGCGGAATCGTCGCGACGGACGCAGCGGCAAAGTCGATGGCCGGACCACGGAGATTCAGCGCCTGGTAGGACGCGCGCTTCGGGCGGCGGTCGATTTCGAGAAGCTCGGCGAGCGAATGATCACGGTCGACTGTGACGTGCTCGATGCGGACGGTGGGACGCGGACTGCGTCCATCACTGGCGGGATGGTCGCGACGGCGATCGCGCTCGATGGGGTTCGCGCCAAGGGATTGGTCGGCAAGGGCGTCCTGCGGGAGCCGATTGCGGCAATCAGCGTGGGGTTGCTCGGAGAGCATCCGATGCTGGACCTTTGCTACACCGAGGACCGTGACGCCGAGGTGGACCTGAACGTGGTCGGCACACCGCGGGGCGCCGTGGTCGAAGTCCAGGGCACTGCCGAGGGAGCGCCGATCATGCGCCAGAAGCTCGATCAAATGATCGACCTGGCGCTTGCCGCGATGCCGGCACTGGCCGAGGAACAGCGTCGCGTGCTTGGCGAGATCGGTATCGACATCGATCGACTGCTGCCCTGATGCGGATTCTCATCGCCACGATGAACACGGGGAAGCTTCTTGAGTACGAGCGGCTGCTTGCCGAGGTGCCCGGACTGGAACTCGAGACGATGGCCGCTCTACCGGAAGCCATCGACGTCGTGGAGGACCGGGACACGTTTCGCGGAAACGCACTCAAGAAAGCCATGGAGATTGCGACGGTCGCAGGGATGCCGTGTCTTGCCGATGACAGCGGGCTCGAGGTCGACGCGCTCCGCGGACGCCCAGGGGTGTACTCGGCACGGTATGCAGGGGAGGGTTCTACGGACGCGGAGAACAACGCCAAGCTCCTCGACGAACTGAGTGGCATCGCGGATGACGAGCGTACGGCCCGATTCCAATGCGCGATCGTGATCGTCGATCAGAGCGGGCGCGAGCTCGCGATCGCCGAGGGGGCGTGCGAAGGCCGCATTGGGAGCGAGCCCAGAGGCAGCCACGGCTTCGGCTACGACCCCCTATTCGTGCCTGAGGGATACACGCAGACGATGGGCGAGCTCGGCCCCGAAACCAAGAACGAGATCAGCCACCGCGCAAAGGCCGCGGCCAAGCTCGTGCCCATTCTGCGGGAGTTGCGGATCCCGTAGCCATCAGCTACCCCAAGCCGCCAGACCGCAGTAGAACGAAGGTCACGGGGTGTAGCACAGCCTGGTAGTGCGCATGCTTTGGGAGCATGAGGTCGCTGGTTCGAATCCAGTCGCCCCGACTAGTCATTTCAATGGGTTGCGCGACTATCGTTTTGGCTCGTCGGCACTGCATGAGGAAACGGCAGCGGCTTGTACACCTGCGGAGAGCTCGGGGCTAGCTCCCTCCGCGGGAGGGGTGGCGGCCCTCCTTCGTCGCGAATAGCAACTGGACGCGGATGACGTGCTCGCTCTTGCTCGCGCGATCGCGCTCGAGCTCGAAACGCCACAGGTATCCGAGCTCGACTTTGAGGTACTTGCTCGCGTGGACGCCGAAGCCGGCGTAGAGGCGGTTCTGCTCGAAGCCGGAGACCGGCCCGGTGCCCTTGTCGACGAGGTTGAAGCGAAACGCCTCGGACAGCGCGAAGTAGAACAGCGGGCTCAGCGGAGTCGTCGTATGAATCAGGTAGCGCAGGCGCGGGATCGTGCCGCTGATGCCCTGGACGAATCGCTCCTCCAGTCGGAGCTGATGCGTGAAGCCGAATACCTGAAAGGGATGCGTCACGTAGAGCTCCTGCCAGGGGACATTCTGGTTGGCCCCCTCGTTCTTGTAGATGTACTTGTACCCAATGCCGAGCTCCAACCAATCGTTGAAGCGATAGTAGCCCCCGGGCTTAAAGATCGCCTCGTCGAGGGTAGTGACCTCGTCCTTGACGCGGACCTCGGTTTGGAAGCTCGTCGACCAGTGCTCGTCGTACTCATGGTTCACGAAAGCCAGGCTCCAGAGCGCTAACTCCTGCTGCACGTCCGACTCGAAGGCCGAGGCCGTCCCGGGGGCGCCCAGCAACGTCAGGGCCATGACTGCCATGATTGGCCGCGCCTTGTAGCTTCTGACTGCGGTCGACAAGCTCATGTCCCGTCAGAAGTGGTAGACGCCGCCGAGCGCCAAATCGAATTCGTGAGTCACGACAGGATCGGTCGGAATGTATCCGTAGTCGAAGCCGAGTTCGAGCGCCCAGCGCTCCGTGAAGTGATAGCTTCCACCGATCGTGCCACCGACGCCGAATGAGAGCACGTTCTTCTGGCCTTCAAACTGTGCGCGCTCCTCGCTGAAGACCCGAATGTTGAAGATGAGAATGGCACCGATGTAGCCCTCCCAGGAACCCTTGACGAAGAGCCCCTTCAAAGTCGCCTCGAACGGAGTTTCGAAGCTGTCTGGGGAGAAGAAAAAGGGCTTCGCGAGCTCGATCGAGAGATGCTCCTCGATCAGCTCCCTTTCGTACGCGATCTCGAATCCACCGAGATTTTCGTGAGTATCGAGCGGTTCCCCCGTCGTCTGGGAGTCGCGGTGAAGAAGGAGGTGATGGGCGTAGGCACCCGAGAGCCGGATGCTGTTGAGCCGCTTCTTTTCCTCGCCGCCACTTTTCTTGCTCGCGCCTTCCTTTCCGCCAACTTCTTTGCTCGCGCTTTTTTCGCCTGCTGTGTCCGCTTTGCTGTCCGTGTCTTCAGCCAGCGCCGTGGACGGACTGGCGATACACAGGACCGACCAAGAAACCGAGATGGCCAGGGTCAGGGCTCGCTTTGTCATGTGGAAGCTCATCGTCCACGCACTCGCTACTTCGGAGCGCGCTACTCAGGCAACACTTCGAAATCACTTCTTCCAGGGGAGCCCCACGACCGGAGCGATCGTGAAGCGGATTGTCCACTCCGGCCCGCTACTACCGGGCGGCGGTGCGTAGCCCCAGACTTGGGCTCCCAATTTGACGGGCAAGTTCTTCTTTCCGAAAGCGGTAACCTTCACGATGCCCGTACCGAGTGGAAGCTCCCATATTTTGGCTTCTCGCGAATACACGATGGCCGGCTGAGCGGCGATCTGCCATCCGTCCTTGAGGTTGATGGCGTAGAAGTACTGTAGGGTGAGCCTTCCATTTACGGCGCGCGTGGGGAAGCTCCAATCCCACTCGGCAAGCGCACCCCAGACGTTGCCCGTCTTCTTCGATGCGTAGCCGAGCACCACGTTGGGACCGAGCGACCAGTCGGCGCGGGCCTCTTTCTTGGTGGCGGATGGGAACCCAACGCCGAACCCTCCCATGGCCATCAGGCCGCTCTTGAGGGTCTTGCCGTAGAGGGTCTGGAGCGAGATGTTGCCAAACCCGGTGTAGGTGTCGACAGTGCCGGCGCCGGTCGCATAGGTTCCGCCGAAGTCTACCGGGATGAGCGGCCGCAAGATGACATTGCCCCGCTTGGTTGGGAATGGGATCGCGGGCTGAAACGTATATCCGAAGGTCGCCCTGTGCGCGCCTGGGGCAGAGCCGCCATTTTGTTTGACGTCGAGGAAACTTTGCAAAGCCATCACGGGCGCGCTCGGGTTGGCAAGCTTCGCCGCCAAATCCGAACTGCCGCTGGACCCGGCCTTGCTCGGCGGGTGTATTTTCTTCACGTCGCAAATTTTCGGGTCATTGTGAAGGTGATCGTCTGGGTTTGTTGTGCCCGTCGGGGCGCGGCACGCGGAATCCTCCTTCGGATCAACCGGATCGTCTTCGACGGCCGGGGAGGCCGCCGGCTTCGAAGGCTCGGCAGGCTCATCTTCGGCGAAGCTCACGTTGCCGCAGAGGGTCAATGCCGCAAACGCGACAACCGCAACGGAAAATCGCAACGAGCCAAAGCGGGGTGCTCCAGCGAATCCATTCGTCCTGGTTGTCATCTCCTCAACCTTCCATCTTGGATGCCTCCAAGGAGGCACCATGTTCGCAACTACGACACGGACACAGCGCGCCCTTGCCGTATCCGTCCGGTGGCTAAGCCAGAACGGATAGGCAGGACGCTACTGTTGGCCACCATCAACCCGAAATGCTCACTTGGAGGCGAAACTCGCCTCGACCTTCTTCAAGATCTGCACTCACTGCCCGTGTCCTGCGGCAGCCTCCTGGATCTTCTTCTTCACCGCATCGAGGTTGAAGCTCGCTGACGCTTGCAACGGCGGATAGTCGATCGCGGATTTCGCCAGTTCGGC
>JBGUEF010000238.1:0-5617 GCA_041821485.1 Deltaproteobacteria bacterium | reverse complement strand
CGGCGTTCGAGCAGATCGCGGAGGCCTTGGACGGGCGACCACTCGACTTGCTCGTCAACAACGCGGCGAGCACCGGTGGCGCGGGCGGTGGCATCGAGAACGTCGACATCGGTCGTTTCAAAGACTTGTTCGAGATCAACCTCTGGGGCCCGATCCGCGTCACCCAGGCCGCCCTACCCCTCATTCGCCGAAGCCAGGACGGACGCATCATCAACGTCGGATCCGCATCACAGTATCTCACGATCCCGATGGGCTCTTCCTATCCGGTGACCAAGGCCGCCTTGCAGCGAGTCACCCGAGCGCTCCGCGCGGAAATGAGGCCGTTTGGAATTCAGGCGACCTGCGTCGAGCCAGGTGGCGTGGAAACGCCGATGATGGCGCTCACCGACGACCAGAGGAAGCAACTCTGGGCGGCCTTCTCCGACGAGCTGCGCCCGCAATACGAGGCGCACTTCAAATACCCGGGCGACGCCATCGAGGAGAACGTTCCGGTGTGGACGACCGAGAAGTTCGCCGACCGCGTCTACCGGAACGTCATCTGCGCCAAAGAAATGAAGGTGAACTACGTGATCGGGCCCCAGCTTTGGGTTCTGCCGATCATGCGACGCGTGCTTCCTGACTCGCTACGTGAGCGAATTTTCGAGCGCATGTTCAAGCGCTGAGCTGCGAGCTCAGTAGCGCGCAATCAGCGACGCATCGACATTCAGATCCTGGTACTTCGCAAACATCAGGTACTGCGCGAGGTGCGTCTGGGCATCGTCGATCGCCATGATCTCGCCATCTTCGTCGAACGTGATCAGATCGCCGGTCTGATGCGTGAGAAGGATCATCTCCTCTGGGCTGTCGTCGAAGACCTTGAGCGTATGATTCGAGTTCGGCATCTCGCAGATCACGCAACCGGCGGTCGCGACGAAGTCGTCTTCCAGGTAAGTCCACTTCCCCTGGATGGTGTACGCGAACACGGTCCCGCTGTGCCGATGCGTGGGAATCTGGGTGCCGGGAGGATACTTTGTGAGCAGGGTGTAGGCGCCGGTGCTCTCATTGACGCTCAAGTACTTGAACATGATGTCCATGCCGATCTCGACCCAGGGCAATCCATTCGCATTCGGATTGACGAACGCAGGGTGCAGCTTCGACTGAGGCAGCTCGAGCGGGTTAGCGGATGGCAAGAGAACTTCTTCTTCAATCGCTTCGTCGGTCATCGTTGGACTCCGTGAGTCTGGGGCAATGAGCTGCGTTTACCGAGCTAAGACTCGATGCGCCAGTGCGTCGGGACCCGCATCGACTTTCGGGTCTTGGGGTCGAACGCGACGTGAACGACTCGGAGCTCGCAGGCGACCTTTCCGTCCGCGCGAACGACCTGTTCGAAGGTGATCGTCTTTTCGGTGATCTTCCCACAACGAGTCGAGAGCGTGATCGTTTGCCCGAAGCGCGCTTCCGAAATGAAGTCCATCTCGAGGTGCCTCAGAACGAACCAGGGGATCTCCGATTGGGGCTCTGGAATCTCTTTGAAGAATGCTTCGCGTCCCACCTCGGCGAACGCTGCATACGAGCCCGAGCTAATGTGCCGCATCGCATCGGTGTCGGAGAAACGCACCTGAATCGTGTTTTCCACGCTCGGCAGCGTGAGTGGTTCCTTGCTGTTCTCTGTCACCGAACGGTCCTCCCTGACGATGTGCTAGGCGCGGGGCTGAGCGGCGACCGCGGGCTGAGGCGCCGTTTGCTCGGCTCTGGCTTCGAGGATCTTCTTGTACTTCTTGAACCAGCCCTGAAAAACCAGCTTCATGATGGGGGCGGTGATCGGGTTGAGATAGCGCATGAGGCCCTGGTTCTCGATCGCTACCGTCCAGGTCAGGCGTGTCTCATTCGGCCCGACGCGCTCGACGATGTAGTCCTCTGCAAACTTGCTGAGGTTCGGGATCGTCGAATCGGTGACGTAGAACGCGACGCGCTCGTTTTCTTCCCAGTGGAAGAAGACTTCCTTGACCAGCATGCCACCGACGAGCGAGACGTCGCGCGTGGCGTTCTCGGCGTAGGGCTTTTCGGATGTCCACTCTACGCCCTGAATGACGCCCGCCCACTCGGTCCACACCGTGTCGCCGCGGAGTGTCTCGAAGAGAGATTCAGCAGTGCATTTGGCCACCATCGTGCACTGAACGCGAAGGGGCGCAGTGTCGAAGAAGTCGAGTGTAACCGGTTGGAGTTGATGGAATGTCGTCATGCGGTTCGGAGCCTAGAACGATTGCGCACGCGACTCCAGCCAACGGCAGCTAGTCCTCCGGGCTCTGGTCCTCGTAGAACTGTGCGTACCACTGGCGTAGATCGCCGATCGGTCCGTCGCCGTCGCAAAGCATGGGCTCGTCCCGCCATTGCTTATGCTCCCAGATTGCGACGTCCTGGAAATAGCCCGATTGAAGGGCGTCGATCCACATATCCCCGAGAAGCCGACCCGTCCTGGTGTTGTAATCGATCCCCTGCACTAGGAGGCCCATCCGGAGCTCTAGATGGCCCTCGTCGATGGGTGTGTGCGCGTTGACGATGACGGTGTTGAACTCCCCGTCCATCTTGCTGAACTGGATGGCCGGCCCGTAGTACGTCGCCACGGTGCTCTGCTTGGTGAGCCGTCCCTTCTTGTCGTAACCCGTGGTGTGGGTACTTTGAGTGGCGGTCGTGCCGTCGAAGCTCGCTTCGAAGTCCAGGACTTCGTTTCCATGAATCGGCCCGAAGTGTGCGATGTCCGCGACGTTCTCCACGACCTCGCGGGGGTGGGTCTTGATCTGAGCCGTTCGATGCACCCAGGGAGTCCAGCCGTCATCTCCGAACTCCTTCACGCTGGGAACGTAGTCCTCGGGCGGGCCACCTGCTGGGTCGTGCCAGATCATGACCATGCCGTTGCGCTCCAGAGCCGGCCAGCTGCGCACATGGGCCTTCGGCGGAATCCGCTTCGCGTACGGGATGTCGGTGCACTTGCCAGAGGCATCGAAGCCCCAGGCGTGAAACGGACAGCGAATCGAGTCACCTTCGACCTTGCCGCCATGACCGAGGTGCGCGCCGAGGTGAGGGCAATGGGCGTCGAACACGCGAGCCTCTCCCGAGCTCGTACGCCAAATTGCGAGGTCCCGGTCGAAGTAGCGGGCCGGCCGGACCTGGCCGGGTTCGAGTTCTTCACTGAAACCGACGACGAACCAGCCTCGGGGGAAACGTCCCGGCCCATCGGAAGACCTCTGACCTGTCACGGGACTATGAATGTCATCCCGAATTCCAGACGTCAATCCTCGATGCTTACGGGTTCTCCTTGAACCAAATCGCGGCCTCTCTGAGCGACTCGTCCATGGGCCGCGGCTCCCAGCCGAGCTCGCGGCGAGCTTTGCTGTTGTCGTAGTCGCCCATGATGCGCTGGAGCACGATGCTGCTCATCGTGACGACCGTGTCCTTGTCGAGCGCGTGCATGATCTTCTCGCCGACCCAGGTGGCCCCGGTCACAGCCCACATGGGGATTTCGAATCGCGGCGGCTTCACCCCCGCAAAGGCGGCGGTCTTGTTGGTGGCCTCGGCGATGTCCATCATCCGGTCCGCCACGATGTAGCGCTCGCCCACTTTGCCGCGCTGTTCGGCCAGCAGCATCGCGTTTGCTGCGTCCTGGATGCCCACCACGCTCATTCTCGTATCCCAATAGGCTGGCATCCGGCCTGCGGCAGTAAGCTTGAGAAGCTCGCCATGCGGTGTGGGCTGATGGTCATGGCCGCCGAACGTGGTCGCCACGTTGCACACGACGCCCGGCAGGCCTTGGCGGCAGAAATCCAGGAGCTGCCTCTCCGCTTCCACTCGGGTCATCACGTAAGGAGGCGCCTGATCCTCCCAGTTGAACTCATCGGCTTCCGAAGAGACACCCGAGAGGTTGAGGCCGATGGTCACGATCGAGCTGGTGAAGACGAAGCGCTTGACGCCCACTTCGAGCGCCACTTCCATGACCAGGCGCGAACCCTCCACGTTGGTTTGATAGAGGGGCGCCGGGTCGCGTAGCCAGGAACGCGTGTCCACGATGCAGTAGAACACGCTGCTGCAACCGCTCATCGCCTTGCGCAGGGTTTCCCGATCAAAGACCTCCCCGGTCTGTCGATCCAGGTCGAGATGATCGGTCATCGCGGTGTTGCTCGACGCGCGAGTGAGGATGCGGACGGGGCGACCCTGGGCAACCAACGCCTTCACGACATGGCTGCCGAGAAAACCACTGGCGCCGAGCACCAACGCTTTGTCGTCTGTCATCGGCTTCTACTTAGCAGCCCCTGAATGCTTTGGCTCAACGATGAGTGAAGATCGGCTTGCGCTTTTCGAAGAACGCCTGAATGCCTTCCATGGCATCGGAGCTTTCCATCATCTCGTGAAACGCCTGTCCCTCGACCTCGAGCGCCTCTTCGGTGACCTGGGAGCCCGATGCTGCGACACAGCGCCGGATCCGTTCGATCGCATACTGGCTGTGCGTCGTGATCTCGCCGGCGAACGATAGCGCCTCGTCGAGCAGTGTAGCCCCATCAGTGGCCACCCGATTGATCAGACCCATGGCTAGCGCCTCGTCGGTCGATACAGAGCGCCCGGTGAGCATCATGTCCAGGGCGCGCGGTGCGCCGATGACGGCGGGAAGAAGTTGGGTTCCGCCGTACGCGGGAAGGACGCCGAGTTTGATCTCGGGCAGCGCCATGCGGGCGTCAGGCGCCGCGATTCGAAACGTGCAGGCCAGCGCCAATTCGAGCCCGCCGCCGTAGGCGAGGCCGTTCAAGGCCGCGATACTCGTGATGGGCGATCGGTGCAGCCTCAGGAAGAGAGAGCGCGCGCGCCTGACCTTGGCCCGATTGGCATCCGCATCGAGGCCGACGGATTCTGAAAGGTCCGTCCCCGACGAAAAAGCGCGCTCGCCCTCCCCGATGATCACGAGCGACCGCGCACGGCCGCGGTCGAGCTCGTCCAGACATTCTTCGAGTCCGTCCAGGATGGCGACGGTGATGGCGTTGAGCTTGCTCGGTCGTTTGAGGCGCAAGATGCAATGGGTCTCTCCCCAGTCGGTCGTGTAGTCGCTTTCCGCCATGGTTCTTCCTCCGTCCTGGGCAAGTCTTGCATGTCTCCGGGGCGATCGACCATAGGCATGGTCGGCTTGCGGGCCTTGGAGGAGGCCCGCTAGAGTCGCATGGCGCCCCAAGGCGCATAGGAATTCTATGACAAAAAGAACCGCACTCATTACCGGCGCCGGTGGGGGCCTCGGACATGCCCTCGTCGAACGCCTCGTCATGGACGGCTGGAGGATTTTCGCCGCCGACATCAGCAAGGACTTGCTTCGAACGTCGATGCATGACCCCGATGTCGTCCCGATCGAGATGGACGTGACAAACGCGGAGAGCCTCCGAAGCGCTTACGACGCAATCGCCAGTCGCACCGACCGGCTCGATGGGCTCGTGAATTTCGCTGGTATCATGGGCGTGGGCTCGCTGACCGACATTCCGGAAGAGCGGCTGGCCAGAATCCTCGACATCAACGTGATGGGCACCTATCGCGTGAACAAGAAGTTCTTCCCTCTCGTCGAGGCGGCTAAGGGACGCATCGTCAACATCAGCTCGGAAACCGG
>JBGUEF010000237.1:0-5650 GCA_041821485.1 Deltaproteobacteria bacterium | reverse complement strand
GCTTCGCAGCATCGAGGCGAACACGGGCAAACGGTTTGGTGATCCGGCGCGACCGCTGCTGGTCTCCTGCCGCTCCGGCGCGAAGTTCTCGATGCCCGGCATGATGGACACGGTCCTCGACATCGGCCTCAACGACGAGGTCACCGAGGGCATGATCAAGCTGACCGGCAACGAACGCTTCGCGTTCGACTCATACCGCCGGCTGATACAAATGTTCGGTACCGTCGTGCTCGGCGTTCGCGAGGAGCCCTTCGAGGAGGTGCTTGCGCACCAGCGGGAGCGGCGCGGCATCGATAGTGACGCTGATCTGACGGGAGACGACTTCCGCAGCATCGTCGGAGAGTTCAAAGACATCGTGCGCCGGCACGCGCGCATCGAGTTCCCGTCGAATGCCGAGGACCAGCTTCGGATGGCCACGCTGGCGGTGTTCGACAGCTGGAACGGGAAGCGTGCCCGCGACTACCGAGTAGCGGCCAACATCGCGCACGACCTGGGCACCGCGGTCAACGTCATCACTATGGTTTATGGCAACCTCGGCGATGGCTCTGCCACCGGCGTTGCGATGTCCCGGAATGCCACCACGGGGGAGAATGCGCTCGAAGGCGACTACCTGACCGACGCGCAGGGCGAGGATGTCGTCGCAGGGACGAGGCCTACCAAACCCCTCGAGCAGCTCAAGGGTGAAATGCCCGAGATCTACGCGCAGTTCGAAGCGATCGCGCGGCGGCTCGAGCGTCACTACCGCGACATGCAAGACATGGAGTTCACCGTCGAGCGCGGCGAACTTTGGATTCTGCAAACGCGCACGGGCAAGCGCACGGCGCAAGCGGCGGTTCGCCTTGCGGTCGAGATGGCCGATGAGGGCCTGATCAGTCGCGAAGAGGCGGTGCTGCGCGTCCAGCCCGCGCAAATCGAGTTCTTCCTCCACCCGCAGTTCTCGGCAGCAGCCAAGGCCGGACACAAGGTGATCGCCAGGGGCTTGAATGTGTCGCCTGGCGCCGCGACGGGCGTGGTGGCGTTCGATCCCGACCTTGCGGAGCGCTGGGCGAAGGAGAGCGGCCGTGACGTGCTGCTCGTGAGGCCCGAGACCAAGCCCGACGACGTGCACGGAATGCTCGCAGCAAGAGGCATCCTCACATCGAGCGGTGGGCGGACGAGCCATGCTGCGCTCGTTGCCCGGCAGTTTGGCAAGCCCGCTGTCGTCGGTGCGTCGGCGCTCAGCATCGATTTGAACTCCCGCATCATGACGGTGGACAACATCGAGGTCAGCGAGGGTGAGTGGATTTCGGTCGACGGGACGACCGGTGAAGTGTTCGTGGGCAAGCTCGAAACCGAGGTGCCCGACATGGAGGACGAGTGGCTCTCTCGCCTCATGGGATGGGCCGATGAGTTCCGGCGCCTTGGGATTCGGGCCAATGCGGACTACCCCGAGGACGCGGAGCGCGCCCGGAAGTACGGGGCCGAGGGGATCGGCCTCTGTCGGACCGAGCACATGTTCTTCCAGCCGGAGCGCTTGCCGACCGTTCAGCGCATGATCATGACCCGGTCGCCTGCAGAGCGACGCGAGGCGGTGGATGCGCTGCTTCCCTTCCAGCGGGCGGACTTCGCAGGCCTCTTCCGGGCGATGGACGGCCTTCCTGTCATCATTCGCCTGATCGATCCGCCGCTCCATGAGTTCCTTCCGGGCTTCGAAGACCTGAGCCGGGAGCTCGCCGACCTTCAGATTCGGATCACGAGCGCGCGCAACCTCGCAGAGGTCGAAGAAATCACCACTAAGCTCTCGGAAACACAGGCAATGCTCGACAGGGTCGGATCGCTCCGTGAGACCAATCCAATGTTGGGTCTCCGCGGCGTGCGGCTTGGCATCCAGATTCCCGAGCTCACACGCATGCAGGTGAGGGCGGTCTTCGAGGCGGCTTGTGAGGTGACTCGTGAGGGCTGCAAGGTGATCCCCGAAATCATGATCCCCCTCACCAGTCATGTTAACGAGCTCAAGCGGCAGCGCGCGGTGCTAGAAGCCGAGGCGCGCCAGGTGATGGAAGAGCAGGGCGTCGAGGTGGGCTACCAGTTCGGCACCATGATCGAAGTGCCCCGGGGCGCCCTCACAGCGGACGAGATTGCCAAGGAAGCGGACTTTTTCTCGTTCGGCACCAACGATCTCACCCAGATGACCTTCGCGATGAGCCGCGACGACGCCGAGTCCGGGTTCCTGATGCGCTACCTCGCGGACGGAATCCTGCCGGCGAATCCGTTTGCCACGCTCGATGAGCTCGGGGTTGGCAGAATCATGAGCCTGGCCGTGAGCGGAGCGCGCGCGACCCGGCCCGACATCGAAACCGGCGTCTGCGGCGAGCACGGGGGCGACCCGGCCTCGATCGCCATCTGCGACCGGCTGGGGCTCGACTACGTGAGCTGCTCCCCCTACCGCGTCCCGATCGCGCGCCTTTCCGCAGCGCAGTCCGCGTTGCGGTTGAAGTCCTAGCCGTAGTAGGCGACGGCGACGAGCGTCGCAGCGTATATGACCAGGAGCACAATCGCGTCAGGCTCGAGTTTCCGCAGGCGCGTTTGTTCTGATTCGCCGACGATCGCGGCGACCGCGACCGACATCAGCAAGATGGCGCCGATGGCCGCGACGACCTGCCCCTGTGAGACGGCCGCGAGAATCGGGCCCTCGGTATAAGCGAGGTCCGCAAACACGAGGATGCTCATGTTGGCGACGTTGCTCCCGAAAAGATTACCGACCGCCATGTCGTACGCACCGATTCGTACCGACGCGATCGACGCAATGAGCTCGGGCAGGGAGGTGGTGACGGCCAGGAGCGCGGCCCCGAGAAAGGTTTGGGCGATGCCCGTCGACTCCGCGATCGCCTTGACACTGAGCGTGGTGATCGGCGCCGTGAGCAAGATGAGTAGAGCCGAGGTGCCGAAGCGGAACCAGAGCCCATTGAGCGAAATCTTGGCGGCCTTTTCGCTCCACCCGGTGGCTTCCTGTAAGGGGATTCGAGGTTGCTCGAGACCGGGTCGCGCGAGAAGTGGCATGCGACGAAACCAGGCGATCGAGAGCACGTAGACCACCGCGATCACAATCGGCGTCAGACCGACCCATCCGATGCTGAGCGTCGACTGCGTGAACACACCGAGAGCGGCCATCGACGTCAGCGCGATCGCGACCGCAGCGACGCGTGCATGCCCAAGCTCCACCGAGGGCCAAACCTTCCCTCGATAGAGTAGGTCGATGATCGCGAGAATCGCCATGTTCGCCATCGAGGATCCGAACAGATCACCCGCGGCGAGGTCAGGCGCCCCCGCCCTGGCCGCGGTGATGTCGGTAACGAGCTCAGGCAACGAGGTCGCAAACGCCAGCATGAGCGTCCCGACAAAGAGCCGGCTCATCTGCATCCGCTCCGCAATCTGGTCCGCATACCCAGCCAGCGAAGACCCAGCCCGCACCAGCACCGCAGCACTCAAAAGAAAAACAACGACCGCCTGCCACAGATCCACGTCGCGTCTCTAGGGGACACTCTCGGGGCACGCAACACCCCGGACTCACACACCCTAGTCCCCGTGCTACGCTTACGGGGCTGAAATGCTGAGAAGGACGCTTGGCGGGGTGGTGGTTGCGGTCGCGGGTTGGCTCGGCGTGCTGTGCTCCGTGTCGGCGCAGCTTCCCGAGTACACCTTGTTCGAGGCGGGCCAGGTTCGACCCGTCGCGATGTCGCCCGACGGGACGAAGTTGTTCGCGGTTAATACGCCGAATGCCACGCTCGAGATCTTCGAGGTTGGCGCGGATTCGCTTTCGTTTGTAGCGGAGGTGCCGGTCGGGCTCGAGCCCGTTGCGGTCGCGGCCCGCGATGACGGCGAAGTGTGGGTCGTCAATCATCTGTCCGACAGCGTGTCCATCGTCGATGTCGCCGCAGGTCCCCCGCGAGTCGTGCGGACCTTGCTCGTGGCAGACGAGCCGCGGGACATCGTGTTTGCGGGTTCCGACGGCAAGCGAGCGTTCATCACGATGGCGCACCGGGGACAAAACACTCCCTACCCGCAGGGCGATTTCGACGTGCCGGGCCTGGGGCGCGCAGATGTCTGGGTCTTCGATGCGGATGCCCTCGGGACGAGCCTTGGCGGGACCCCACTGACGCGCCTGGTCTTGTTCGGCGATCGCCCGCGCGCGCTGGCTGCGACGCCCGACGGTTCGACCGTGTACGCCGCCGTGTTTCGCTCCGGCAATCGAACCACCACCGTGGGCGAAGGCCAGGTCTGCAACACGCCAGGCCCATGCACCATCGTTGGCAATGATTACCCCGGCGCCCTACCGGAGCCGCGCACCAACTTCGAAGGCATTCCAAGTCGTGAGGCCGGACTCATCGTCGGGATGAACCCGGATACGGGCAACTGGGAAGATGAGCTCAGCCGTGACTGGAGCAACGCAGTGCGGTTCGACTTGCCCGACTACGACGTGTTCGAGATCGACGCTGACGCGCCGGTGCCCGTCGAGGCGAACCGCATCGCCGGCGTCGGAACAGTCTTGTTCAACATGCTGGTCGATCCGATGACCGGCGACCTCTACGTGACCAACACCGAGGCGCGGAACCGTGTTCGCTTCGAAGGGATGGCGAGCTGGGTCGGCGATTTGGGCCCCAAGCCGTCCGGCGAGCCACCCTCGGTTCGGGGCCACCTTCATGAGGCCCGGGTCACCATCGTCGACTCTTCGAAGCTCGTGACAGCGCGACACCTCAACAAGCACATCGACTACGCGGCTCAGCCGCAGCCAGTCGGCACGAAGGATCGCAGCCTCGCCACGCCCCTGGGCATGGCGATCAGCAGCGACGGTGCCACGCTTTACGTTGCCGGGTTCGGCTCCTCGGCCGTGGCAGCCTATGACGTGAGCGCGCTGCGGGACGATAGCTTCGTGCCGAACGCCGCCAACATGATTCCGCTCCCGCACGGCGGGCCAACTGGGATGGTCCTCGACGAGGCGCGGGGCCGTTTGTACGTCATGACCCGCTTCGACAACACGATCGTGGTGCTCGACACGATCACGCGAAGCGTGACTCAAACACTGGCCCTCGGGAACCCCGAGCCTGATTCCATCATCGCTGGACGGCCTCTCCTTTACGACGCCAAGCGAACCGGTAGCAACGGCGAAGCATCATGCGCAAGCTGCCACGTGTTTGGCGACATGGACGACCTCGCCTGGGATCTCGGCGACCCCGATCAATCGCCTGTGCCCAACCCGAATCCCTGCGCAATCGAGAATGGTGCGGTCTGCGGGCTGGCGCCCTTCGATCCGCTCAAGGGCCCGATGACGACTCAGAGCCTTCGGGGGATGGTTCATGCAGGTCCGATGCACTGGCGTGGCGACCGAAGCGGAGGCAGCACCGGAGGCGACCCTCTGGACAGCGAGGCGGCGTTCAACGCATTCAACGTCGCGTTTCCAGGCCTGGTCGGGCGTGATGAGGGAGAGCTCCCGGCGGGCGACATGCAGGCGTTCACCGACTTTGCGCTTCGCCTCACCTATCCTCCGAACCCCATCCGTCGGCTCGACAACACCCTGCGCGTCGACGAACAAGCGGGCCTCGACGTGTACATTGGACCCATCACCGACGTCGTCAGCGACTGCAATGGTTGCCACGCGCTCGATCGAGCCTCG